>JAOTUD010000142.1 GCA_029864065.1 Gammaproteobacteria bacterium
CCTGGGGCAGGCGGCTCTCGGCCAGGTTGACGCGGTTCTGCACCTGCACCGTGGCGGTATCCGCATCGGTCCCGCTCTCGAAGGTGAGCGAGATATTCATGGTACCGTTGGAACGGGACGTGGAGCTGAAGTACAATAGATTATCCACGCTGGTGAGCTGTTGCTCGATAACCGAGGTCACTGCCGATTCCATGACCTCGGCGCTGGCGCCCGGGTAAGAGGCATCTATGTTTACCTGCGGCGGGGCAATGGGAGGATAGGCGGAGACCGGCAGGTTATAGATGGCCACTACGCCAGCGAGTGTGATCAGGATGGCGATTACCCAGGCGAAGATCGGTCGGTCGATAAAAAAATGTGGCATGGAATTTTCGCTAAATCCTTTGCAAAATTACTGCGCTTGTCGATATCCCGATAAAAATGATTTCATACTCAGATGTTTTCAAAATTGGTCCCAGCCGCGCTCTAAACATTTTGAAACGGGTTCCGGATATATTCAGGCGAGCGCGGATTTATTACTGACCCTGCTGCTTGCCGGGCGATGCAATCCGCGCCTGTCCACCGGGACGGACCTTTTGCAGGCCGGCGACGATGACCTGATCACCATCCTGCAAATCACCGGTTACCACCCATTCACTGCTGGTCTTGGTCTGCAACTCGACGCGCTTCTGCTCCACGCTACCGCCGTCGTTCACGATCATCACATACGCCCCCAGCGCATCACGCAACACTGACGCCTGCGGTACGACATAGACCCCCTTAAGCTGCCCCAAGGTGAGCCGCAGCTTGACGAACATTCCCGGCAGCAGACGCCGGTCGGGATTGCGAACCACGGCACGCAACGAGACCGCGCCAGTGCCCGTGTCCACGGCCAGGTCGGTGAAATCCAGGCTGCCCTTGTGCGGGTAAACCTGACCGCTCTGCAGATAGACGTCCACTTCCGCCCTTTTTCCCGAATCTTTGCCCATCGTGCGGCCGGCCATCCCCTGTAACTGCTCCAGTTCGGCCGGGGACTGGCTGAAATTGATGCGAATGGGATCGACCTGCTCCACCGTGGTCAGTATGGTGGCCTCATCCTGACCGACCAGGGCGCCCTCATTGACCCGGGCCCGGCCTGCCCGACCGACTATCGGGGCGCGCACGGTGGCATAGTCGAGATCCAGCCTGGCCGCCTCCAGATTTGCCTCGGCAATCTTCACCGCGGCCTGCGTGGAACGCTGTGCGGCGAGCGCATTGTCCAGATCCTGTCTGGATGTCAGGCCTTTGCGATTCAGGTTGACGTAGCGCTCGGCAATGTCGCTGGCAATGTCGGCATCGGCCTGCGCCTTTGCCAGCGCCGCTTCCTGGGCATGGACCGTCACTTCAAGGGGAGCCGGATCGATCTGGAACAGAACCTCGCCGGCATTGACGTCGGTACCTTCGGTATAAACCTGCTTGAGAATGATACCGGCTACCCGGGCGCGCACTTCGGCCACCCGGCTGGAGGCCAGCCTGCCCACCAGTTCACGGGTGAGGGGAACGCTTTGCGCCGTCACTTTCACCACGTCCACTTCCGCTGGTGGCGGCGTGGGGCCACCGGCCGACCCTGACTGCGGAATGCCGGGTGGCTGGTTATTACATGACACCAGCCACAGGGTTGCCGCCAGGATCGTTAAAATCCGCCACCAGGAAAAATACCGTACCGGGGAGCGCGGGGCTGAAAGTGTACGCCCGGGATCAGTGATAAGGCGAGCCGGCATAAAGGTTTATCCTGTGGATTTCAATCTATGGCCAAAGATCTCTGGAATACCGAGGTATTCTATATCGTCTGCAGGTGGCAATGAACCGTGTCAACCGGCAATGATTAATGCATAGACTGGTAGTATACACAACGAAAAAATCGCCCACTCTTCCCCTGCCGAATATATCAGCGACCTCGATGGATGTGGGCGTGATTCGGTTCGGTCGCAAGAAATACCGATACTCTATTTTCCTGTTTTCGCAAGGTTAAGGAAAGTGATTCGGAGGGTCAGTCGGGCGTGCAGAGATCCGTAGCCGACTATTTCCAGCCAATCCCCACAATATTGCCTCTTTCCACTGCGAATATCAGGGCGCATTCGGATCGGCGCCGGGTTCGTCGAACGGAACAGTCTGCCCCGAGATCTTGCTGGGGGAACAGGTATACTGTTCCCGGACGCCCTGGAGTCCGGTTTATCTTAATCCAGGCGCTGTTACTTTCTTTCGAATTGCAATGGCCTCGAAGGCCGTGGAGTTAATCGATGAATCAGGACACCGTGAACAAGTCCGTACTGGTGTTGATGGTAATTGCTATTTCGACCCTTTTCCTTTCCATGATTCAACAGTTCGTCATGGCGATTTTTCTGGCGGGATTGTTCAGCGCGATGGCGCGCCCCGTTTATCGACACCTGAAATTCTGGCTCGGGGGACGCCGGCATCTGGCTTCCCTGACCACCATGCTGTTGATGATCGTGGTGGTATTGATTCCGCTATTGTTGTTGATCGGTATCGTCGTCAGCCAGGCGATCGATGTCGGCCAGTCGGTGACTCCCTGGGTCAGGCAATTCATCGATCGACCTGACAGCCTGACGGACTACCTGCAGCACCTGCCTTTTTACGAGCAGCTGGTGCCTTACCACGAGATTATCCTGGGAAAAGCGGGCCAACTGGTCGGAACGCTCAGTAAGCTGATCGCAAACGGGCTTTCTTCCGCAACCCTCGGCACGGCCAACTTCCTGTTCATGACCTTCGTGTTTCTATACACACTGTATTTTTTCCAGATGGACGGACCGAAGCTGATCAGAAAAATACTCTACTACCTGCCGCTGGATAGCGAGGACGAAAACCTGATGCTGGAAAAATTCACCTCGGTGACGCGGGCCACGCTAAAAGGGTCCCTGTTGGTAGGCTTGCTGCAGGGCGGCCTCGCGGGCATCGCATTCGCGATAGCGGGTATAGACAATGCCGTTTTCTGGGGCACGGTGATGGCCGTGCTGTCGATTATTCCGAGTGTCGGATCCGCACTGGTCTGGGCTCCGGCCTGCGCTATCCTGATTATGCAGGGCAATGTCGTTGCCGGAACGGGGTTGTTGATTTTTTGTGCTCTCGTCGTCGGCAGCCTCGACAATGTGCTGCGGCCGATACTCGTCGGCAAGGACACCCGCATGCACGAGCTGATGATTTTTTTCGGGACGCTCGGCGGCATCGTGATGTTCGGTATCGCCGGAATTTTCATTGGCCCGGTAATCGCTTCGTTGTTCGTAACCATCTGGGAACTGTATGGCATTGCGTTCGACGACTTCCTGCCGGAAGTCTATTACCGCAAGCGCACCGATAAAGCGGTCGAGGAGGAAGCTGCGGAAACGGAGTAAAAGGCAGGCAATCGATTGCTTTTTATCTCGATCGCGGAAAAAGCCTGGCCTGTTCGCCGATGCTTCAGGCGGACATGACGAACGCGCGCCGGAAGCCGGTAACACGGCTTCAATTTGACGCCAGCCTCCGAGATACCGGCGCAATTTCCCGGTCAGTCCGTTTTCAGGCTTTGCGCAAGCGACTGCAGCGCCGCCTGCAAGTCCTTGTCGTCGACCCACTGTGCGCCTGCTTCGATCGCCGCAACCGCATCTTTGCTCACGCTGCGTGGTTTCCTGATAAAGACGTTGGTGCCGAGTCGCAGCATCGAGTCGGGCAAGGTGCGGAACCGGACGGGCTGTTCGAATCCGAAAGTCTCGCGCAGCTGCTGCTGGATTTCGCCGGCGTGCAGGCGCAGGTAATTCGCGACCATCGGGGTACTCGCGGCGATCACGATTTCGTCGCGATTCAGGTTCAGCAGCGTCACCGACTGGTTGACCGGCTCGGGTAAATTCTGTTCGAGAAACCGCTGGATTTCGGGCAACTTGCGTCGCAGCTGCTCGAACCCGGGCGGCAGCAGCGACTGGCAAAGCCGGTCTATCCTGCTCGCTCCCATCAGGCTTTGCCGCGCCGCCGGCCCGCGGTTTTACCGGCCTGCTTGTCGGCAGCCAGACCGAGGCGCTGGTAAACCCGCTTCACGGCCTCTTCGTCGAGAACCCGGTACTTGCCGGGCTTGAGCCACCTGGGCAAATTGAACTGTTCGTAACGCACCCTGACGAGCCGGCTGACTTCGACGCCGACCGCTTCCCACAGGCGGCGTACCTCGCGATTGCGCCCTTCCTTGAGCACGACGTGATACCAGTGATTGCTGCCACTGCCGCCGGAATCGATGATATCGTCGAAATGCGCCGGACCGTCGCCGAGCACGATCCCGTCACGCAGCTGTTGCAGCATTTCGGGCGTCACGGCACCGTGTACGCGCACCGCGTATTCACGTTCGACTTCGTAGGAAGGATGCATCAGCCGGTTGGCGAGTTCGCCGTCGCTGGTAAACAACAGCAATCCGCTGGTGTTGATATCGAGCCGGCCGATGCCGACCCAGCGCCCCTGCTGCAGGGGCGGCAGATTCGCGAAAACGTCGTCGCGACCCTCGGGGTCGGCACGCGTGCATACCTCGCCCACCGGCTTGTGGTACATCAGGATTTTAGGCCTGGCGGCGTGGCGCTGCAGGCGGATCAGTTTGCCGTCGATCGCTATTTTTTCGCGTCCGTCGATCTGGTCGCCCGGCTTGGCGGGCTTACCGTTGACGCTGATGCGGCCCTGCTGCAGCAGGGCGTCGATCTGGCGACGGGACCCCGCGCCCTGCCCGGCCAGAATTTTCTGTATGCGCTCCATCGCGCGATTATACCGGAGAAACAGCTTCCGACCCGTGATCTTTTTGGATTCGGCGAAGGCTCAGATACAGGGACACAATTAAGGGGATCCCGGATAACCCCTTCGGGTTTTCCGGAATGACTAGTCCAGGCGTTCGCCTGGACTAGTCAATTCAGGGCCCAGCGCTGGCCGATGCCGGCGGAGGATTCCGAAATCAGCGTGCGCCCGTTGGTGTCGAGCCTGAGATCGAGGATGGTGGCCGAGTCGGGCTGTACCCTGTGCTTCACTTTGGGCTTCCAGGTCTCGCGGCGCTTGCCGCTCGCGATATCCCAGATATCGATCGCCTTGGCCGCCCGGCCGGTGGCGAGCAGGCGGTTGTCGTCGGAAAAATCGGCCGACACCAGCGTCATTCTGACCTCGTCGAGGCGCGCGACCAGGCTACCCTCGCCGCGGGTCGAGTATATACGCGCATCGCCGATGTAGGCGTTGGCCAGCGCGAGTTCGCCATCATCGGACAGCGCCACCAGCGAGATTTTGTACTCGAGGTTCTTCGACCACAGGTGCTCGCCGCTGGAGAGGTCCCACAGGCTCGCGTGCCAGTCGTCGGAATCGGTGAGCGCGTAGCGACCATCCTTCGACAGCGCTACGCTGGTCACCTTTTCGTGGTGCGCGAACACGTAGCGCATCTTGCCGTCGACCATGTCGAAGAAAACCGCCTGGTTATCCTTGCTGCCAATCAGCGCATAGCGGCCGTTCGCCGAAATCGCGACATCGGTCAGGTTGGGCCAGGACCAGTACCCGGTAAGGCGGCCGCTGTCGACCGCCCAGCGCGCGATCGAATTCTGCTCGATCGTCACCAGCACCTCGCCGAGCTCGGAGAAAGCCGCGTCGATGACACCGCCCTCGTCGCCGTCCTCATGCTGCAGGCTGTACTTGACCCTGTTGTTCGGCAGATCCCAGACGCGGGCGAAGCCGCCGATCTCGCCGGTCAGCAAATACCTCCCGTCCGGGCTGATGGCGGCGCCATAGGATCCGGTGTCGGCATGAACCCAGGTGTCGAGCGCCTGTTTCCTCTCGCTGCAGGCAACCAGCAGGCCGCAAACCAGCGCCGCGATCAGGATAGATTGCGTCAGTCTATGCATGGAGATTATATCGGCCGGTCCGCCGTATACATTAAGGCGGCGGCCAGGCCGGCCCGGAGTTGTTTGCGCTCGATTACCGGTGATGTCGCTGCGCGGGCCGGAACCCGATCAGATAACCGCTCAATCGGACGACGCTGCCTCGTTGTCTACCGCCAGGGCAACGGCGGTCGCCTGGTTGGCGACCGCCTCGCCGCTTTCGGCGAAGGTAAACTCGGGATTGAACTGGTCGAGATCGCGGATTTCGGCCAGCGTCGGCAGCTCGTTAAGCGACTTCAGATTGAAATAGTCGAGAAAGGAATTCGTCGTGCCGTAGAGGATCGGCCTGCCCGGAACTTCTTTGTGCCCCAGCGATTTGACCCAGTCGCGCTCCTCCAGTGTCCTGATGATATTGGTGCTGACGCTGACGCCGCGGATATCCTCGATTTCGCCGCGCGTGATCGGCTGGCGATAGGCGATCAGCGCCAGCGTCTCCAGAAGCGCGCGCGAATAGCGCGGCGGTTTCTGCTCCCACAGGCGCACCACCCAGGTTTCGAAGTCCGCCTTGACCTGGAAGCGAAAACCCGAGGCCACCTGTTTCAGTTCGAAGCCGCCGTGCCGGTACTTTTCGATCAGCTCCTGGATCGCCTGGCGTATTTCGTCCTTGCCCGGCTGATCGACGTCGCCTGCGAAGAAGTCGAAAAGCTGGTTGACCGAGAGCGGCTTGTCGCTGGCGGCGAACAGCGCCTCGAGCACGGATTTGAGCTTGTCGATTTCCACGCTAGGAACTCGCCTTCACGTAAATCGGGGCATAGGGTTCGGTTTGCACGAGTTCGATGAGCGACTCCTTGAGCAGTTCGAGAATGGCGATGAAGCTTACCACGACGCCCATGCGCCCTTCGCTGGGGTCGAAAAAATCGATAAAACTGGTAAATTCCTCGGACGAGATGCGATCGAGCACCATTACCATGCGTTCGCGCACCGACAGGGGCTCGCGCTCGACATGGTGACTGGCGAATTGCTCGGCGCGGTTGACCACGTCCCTGAACGCCCCCATCAGGTCGTTCAGGCTGACCTCCGGCAACGCCAGCTTGACCTTGAACTTGGGGATATCGATGCTGGTCAGGTGGATTTCGCGTTCC
>JAOTUD010000143.1 GCA_029864065.1 Gammaproteobacteria bacterium
CCCGCCTGTACTATGGCGACGCCGAGACCCGGGAAGCGCAGAAACGCAAACTCGACGCGAGCGCGAAACTGCGCGAGGAATTATCTACCGAGGCGCTGGCGCGGCGCTCGGCGTATAACGCGACCGTCAGCGGCGCGAAAAATTTCCTCGGCGAGAGCGAACTGGTCGAGGCGATCACTTCGGGCAAGGTCGAACTCGATGAAATCGAAGCCAAAGAACTGCCCGCCACGCTGCGGTCGATGGCGCCGGCCGAGGCAATGGCGGTGATCAAGGAACAGGCGCAACGCCGCGATCAGCTCAAGCAGGAAATCAACAAGCTATCCGAATCGCGCAATCGTTTCATCAGGCAAAAGGTCGAGGCCGAGGGCGGCGCCGACGATTCGCTGGATGAAAAGATTTACCGCGCGGTCAAGGACCAGGCCGCCTCGGTAGGGCTCACCTACGACGGCGACAGCGCGAAGTACTAAACGTTGTGTCAACCCCGCCTGGCGGAGTCATCCCCGCGAAAGCAGGGATCTTAGTGCATACCGACGCTGCAAGATTCCCGCTTTCGCGGGGATGGCGTCAGATCCGGGGAGGACGTCGGTAAGAACCGACGCCCATCTGATCTCCTCAGGAAGTGGCCCGCAATGGACGCGGGCCTTTTTTGATGCCGCCGTCGCGCAGCAACAGGTAAAGCTCGTGCACGAGCCGCTCGTTGGCCTGGATTTCAAGCCATTTATCCTTCGGCACCCTGCGCTTGACCAGTTCGCGCACGACCTTGAGCGTGAACGAATCGCTCTCCAGGTTCGGGTCCGGATGACCGGCGCTGATGTTCTGAATGGTGCGGCTCAGAATGAAGGTTGTCGATTCGTCCGCGTCCTGGTATAGACGGGTGCGAATGCGGTTATCGGCAAGCAATTCCTGGGTAGCGAGGCGCTGACCGCGCATCTGTAAAATCAGTACCACCAGCAGGCCGAGGGTGAACAATGAAAGCAGGGTTGCGACTAGGTTCATGGTTGTTTGCTACGTTGTTTCAATAAGGTGAAGGGAAGTTTAGCAGCAAAAAATCGGGCTGCGGCGGATTGTGACTTGTGTCGCATTTTTAACCAGCCATTCTCCGCAAAAAGGCTATTCACAACATCCCGGGCGTCGTTTATATTGGCGCCTCTCCGGACTGAATCAATAAGCGGGCGAAGCGACAGTGAATCGGGTTGAAATGTTTCTGAAAGCCATTGGAATCGTCATTTTTCTGGGTTTGGCGCCGCCCGCCGGCGCCGCGGATAGCGCGGCTCGCGGCAAAATCGTCGGCGGCGTCCCGCACCAGGCGCCGGGCTGGTTCAAGCAGAGTTTTCTCGAAATTGCCGACGATGTCGGCGAGGCGAGCGAGGCCGGCAGGCACGTCATGCTGTTCTTTCAGCTCAACGATTGCCCGTACTGCGATCGCATGCTGCAGGAATCGTTCGAGGCCGAGCCCCTGACCAGCTTTATCCGGCAACATTTCGACACGATCGCGATCAACGTGCGCGGCGACCGTGAAATCGCTTTCAACGAGGAAATCTCGGTATCCGAAAAGCAGTTGTCCGAAATCCTCGCAGTCGCGGCGACGCCCGCGATCCTGTTTCTGAACGAAGACAATAAAACCATCGTCCGGGTAAACGGCTATCGCGCGCCCGAGCGCTTCAGACAGGTGCTCCAATTCGTTGCCACCCGGTCCTACCAGACCACGAAGCTTGCCGATTACCTGCAGGCGAAACTGGATAAAAACGTTTACCGACTGCGGGCCAATCCGCTGTTCAGCGAGGTCAGCGACCTGGCGAGCGTCGACGGGCCGCTGATGGTGATATTCGAGGACGGCAGTTGCTACGACTGCGACGAGTTTCACGACGGGATTCTCGCGCATGAACTGGTGCGGCGGGAAATCGAGCCGTTCACCATCGTGCGCCTCGACGCCGATTCGGAGGAAACCATCGTCGACGTTCACGGCAATCCGACCACGCCATCCGAGCTGGCGCGGAAATACGAAATGATATACCGGCCGGGTGTGCTGGTATTCGACGATGGCGAGCTGATACGCCGCCACGACAGCCTGACCTTTCCGCATCACTTCAAGGAAAGCATGCGCTACGTCGCCGGCGGCTTTTACCGGCAAACCGACTTCCGCAGCTATTCGCAGCGGCGCACCGAGGAACTGCTCGAAGCCGGCGTCGTCATCGACCTCGGACGCCCGCAGTAAGCGCAACCCCGGCGTAAATCCCCGCTACCCTGACGTCATCCCCGCTAGTTTTGAGTCATCCCCGCGAAAGCGGGGATCTTTCAAGGCACCGTCATCGCCTGATCCCAGGTCTGAGGTGGTGTGGAACTCGGCCCGACTTTTATCCCCCGGCAACCCCCAAATTTTGACACAGGACAAGTACCACAGCGGCAACAGGAATTAACCTAGTCCAGGATTATCGACAGGAGCCTATCCACATGCCAATCACCATCGAATTTACCGTCAGGGACGGTGACACCCTGCTCAAGGAAGACAGCGTGTCACTCGCCTCGGCTGACGAACTGTTTGCATATATCGCTCCCGGCGGCGACTGCGAAAAAATGCCGCCCGACCTCAGCGAGATTCAAATGATTTTGCTCCCCCCGAAGCATCCAAACATCACAAATCCAATCGCCGACAGGCGCGTGACTCTGCAGCTCGGACTGGTGCTGATTACCGGTCCGCTGTCCGAGATCGTGCAGGTTGCGCAAGAACTGATCGACAAGATGGGGCGTGGCGAACTGTCGGAAGCGTTCCTCGCCGCCGCGGGCGTGCCTTACTGACCCAGTTTCTGCCCGTTGTCCCGCGGCCCGGCCGGGCCGCGCGGGTCGCGGGATCCATTGCAGTAATGCTCCCGGTCCATGCCTCCCGACCCCGATCGAGCATCAGCGAGATCTGGCATGAACTCATAAGCAACCCCGGATTTTTCACCCGTATCGATGCCTTCGACAATTTCCGCGAAATCGCGAACATCGACCGGTACGTGCCGCGTCGAATTGCGCAACAACACTGGCTATCGGCGCTTCGACGACACGCCGCGCATCTTGCTCGACTGCAACGTCGCGCAGGCGGACAAAATTGAAACAATGTTGAGCGTGATGGAACAGCAGCATGCAATGGTATTCGGCCTGCACCGCTCGGACTCGGCGCTGTTGACCTGCCTGGTTTTCAACCTCGAGCGCGGCGAGCATATCCCCTTCGTCGACGGCAGCAACGGCGGCTTCACCAGCGCCGCCAAAAACCTTAAATCGAAGCGCAAAAACCCGCCCTGTCTCCCTATCAGGCACTTATGCCGACAGAGTTCAGGGCCTCGAACAAACGATCGATATGCTCGCGTTCATGCGCGGCGCTCAAGGTGACACGCAGGCGCGCGCTGCCGACCGGCACCGTCGGCGGGCGGATCGCGGTAACGTGGATGCCCTGTTCGAACAGCGCGTTGCTCACCTGCAGCGCCTTGTGATTGTCGCCGATGATGATTGGCTGGATCGCAGTATGGGAAGCCATCAATTCGACGCCAAGTGTCTCAGCCCGAGCGCGAAAATACGCGATCGATTCGCCGAGTTTGTCTCGTCGCCAGGATTCTTTTTCGACGATATCGATTGCCTTCAGCGTCGCGGCAGCGAGCGCTGGCGGCGACGCGGTGGTGTAGATATACGGCCGCGCCTGCTGAATCAGGGTTTCGATCAACGCTTCGCTACCGGCGACGAATGCGCCGGCGGTACCGACCGCCTTGCCGAGCGTCGCCATCAGGATTGGCACCTGCTGCTGATCCAGATCGAGTTGTTCGAGCAGGCCGGCGCCACGCGCGCCGAGCACGCCGAAACCGTGGGCGTCGTCTACCATGATCCAGGCACCGTGCTCCGCGGCGACCCGGCTCAGGTTATCGAGGTCGGCACAATCGCCGTCCATGCTGAACACGCCGTCCGTCATGATCAGCCGGCGCTGATCCCGGTGGCTCTCGCCGAGCAGGGCTTCGAGTTGTGTGAAATCGTTATGGCGGTAGCGCATCAGCCTGGCGTCGCAGAGCCTGGCGCCGTCGATCAACGATGCGTGGTTGAGCCGGTCCAGGTAAACCAGGTCGTTGCGCCCGAGCAGTGCCGACCCGATAGCGATGTTGGCCATGTAGCCGGTAGAAAACAGCAGGGCTCGTTCGCGCCCGGTAAATTCGGCAAGCCGCTGCTCGAGCGCCTCGTGCGGCCGGCTGTGACCGTTGATCAGGTGCGCGGCACCACTGCCGATGCCATGCGTGGCGACGGCGTCGATGAATGCCTGTTTGATGTCCGGGTGATTGGCGAGGCCGAGGTAATCGTTGCTGCAAAACGACAATACAGATTTACCGTCGATGCGCGTTTCGACGCCCTGCGCGGAATCGATGATACGGCGTTTACGATAAAGCCCGTCCGCGCGGCGCTGCTCGAGCTCGGATTCCAGTTCTTTCATCGCGAAGCGCGACGCCCTGCAGTCATTCAGGCGACCGCGTTATCGCCAGACTCGCGCGCCTGCTCACCGTTGGCGGTAATGCCCAGCCTGGCGAACAGTTCCAGGTCTTCGTTGCTATCGGGGTTCGGCGTCGTCAGCAAGGTATCGCCGTAGAAAATCGAATTGGCGCCGGCGAGGAAACACAGCGCCTGCAGTTCTTCGCTCATCGCGGTGCGGCCGGCCGACAGGCGCACCACCGATGCCGGCATCATGATGCGCGCCACCGCGATGGTGCGCGCGAATTCGAGCCCTTCGAGTGCTGCGGTGCCGTAGAGCGGGGTATTCTCGACCTGCACCAGCAGGTTGATCGGCACGCTTTGCGGATGCTCGGGCAGGTTGGCGAGCTGCTGCAGCAGCGCCGCCCTGTCTTTCTCGGTTTCACCCATGCCGACGATGCCGCCGCAGCACACGTTGATATCCTCGGAGCGCAGGTTTTCCAGCGTGTCCAGCCGGTCCTGGTAGGTACGCGTGGTGATGATTTCCCGGTAGTACTCGGGCGAGGTATCGAGATTGTGGTTGTAGTAATCGAGCCCGGCCGCCTTCAGTTTGCGCGTTTGTTCGCGCGTCAGCATGCCGAGCGTGACGCAGGATTCCATGCCGAGATCCTTGACCACGCCGATCATCTCGATGACCTTGTCGAGATTCTTGTCGGTCGGATTGCGCCAGGCAGCGCCCATGCAGAACCGGGTTGCACCGTTTTGCCGCGCGTTCATCGCCGCCGTGCGCACTTCCTCGATCGGCAGCAGGCGCTCCCGTTCGAGCCCGGTGTCGTACTTCGCGCTTTGCGGGCAGTAGGCGCAATCCTCCGGGCAGGCGCCGGTCTTGATGCTGAGCAGGGTACTGATCTGCACCGCGTTCGGATCGAAGTTTGCGCGGTGCGCGGTCTGCGCCCGGAACATCAAATCGTTGAAAGGCAGGTCGAAAAGCGCTTTAATTTCGTCAAGCGTCCAGTCGTGGCGCACGGATTGCACAGCATCGGTCATCGGGAATTGGCCGTATTCGAAGGAGAACGCCAAGTCTATTGCAAGACAGGGAATAGTCAATGTCGGGAAGACGGCTCATACACGCATTCAACCGCTGCATAAACTACCTGCTGGCGCCCGGGCTTTGCCTCGCCTGCGGCTGCGAACTCGAAAACGCGGATTCGCTGTGCGCCAGTTGCCGGGAACATATCAGGCCGGTGCCGAATCCGTGTTCGTATTGCGGGCAGCCGAATCCGACGGTCGATCGGGTTTGTCCGGCCTGCCTGATGAATCCGCCACGCTGGCAAAAAATGATCGCGCCGCTGCAGTATCGCGGCCTGGTGCGGGATTACCTGCTGCAGCTCAAGTTTTCCGAGGCCCTTTATCTGTCCCGAACGCTGTGCGAACAGTGCAGGAAGCCGTTTAGCCGCAGCTTGCCCAGGCCCGAGGTCTTGCTACCCGTACCATTGCACCGCGACCGATTGTTCGAGCGCGGCTATAACCAGGCACTCGAAATCGCGCGCGTCTGGTCACGCGACCTGGGAATACCGGTGGATCGGCACGCACTGACGCGGCCGCGCGCAACGCAGAGCCAGTCCGGCTTGAGCGCCGCCCAGCGCGGGCGCAACGTCGCGCGCGCGTTTGCCTACTCGCCGCGGCGCCGCTATCGACATGTTGCCGTCGTCGACGACATCGTCACCACCGGATCGACGATAAGCGAGATTACCCGCGTGCTGCACCGCGCCGGGGTCGAGTACGTCGAGGTCTGGGCGCTGGCAAGGGTTTACCGGCGCTAGGAGTTATCCCCGTCGTCCCTGCATTCCGGGAGTCATCCCCGTATTCCAGGAGTCATCCCCGTGACGACCTTAAACAGCAGGACTGGCTGGACGAGGTCAGTCGGGGCGCTTCGCGAACATGACCTCGCCGAAGGTCGAATATTCTCCGGCGCCGAGACGCGACAGCGGCTGCACCCTGTCGGCGTGGATTTTAAGCTGTCCTTTCGCGTTAATCTCGGCACAATCGTCGGCAACGTATATCTCCTTGATTTCGGCAAACAGCAGCGATTGCTGTTTCTTGCTGCCGATCATCTGGATATCGTGGCGTTCGCAAAAGAACGCAATCTTGCAGTCGCTCAACCGCGGCATGCGAAATCCCTTGACCCGGATCAGCTCCAGCTTGCTCGCATCGACCTCGGATTCGCCCGGCGGCAGGGTCGCGGAGGACTGGTTCAGTTCCGCCAGCTGGTCGCAGCTCGCGATATGAATCACCAATTCGTGACGTGCGCGGATGTTGCGGATCGAATCCTTGTCGCGACCGTCGTCCTGCTTGCCGATGGAAACGATAACCAGCGGTGGATCGCTGCACACCGCGTTGAAATAGGAGAAAGGCGCGAGATTGTAAGAGTCGTTGTCGTTCTCGGTCAGCAGCCAGGCGATCGGGCGCGGCAGCACGCATTGCGTCATCGTAAAGTAGACCTGCGGCGCGGGTAGTTCTTCGAG
>JAOTUD010000144.1 GCA_029864065.1 Gammaproteobacteria bacterium
ATTTCCGACCAGGCGGTGCACGGCAACAGCGAGCAGCAGGACAGGCAACGCATCCTGGTGCTCGACAACGATGCCGTCAGCCTGCAAATGATCATCGAGCAAATGCACGATGCGCAGGTCGAAGTGGTCAAGAATTTCAACGAACTGGTCGCATCCGCGCTGAATCTCGGCATGCCGGACCTGGTGCTGGTCAATACCTCGCTAATCGGCGGCATCGAGGGCACGGACTGGTGGCGTAACTCGACCGATTCGGATCTCGACGCCGCGGTGCCGGTTATTTTCATCTCCGACGACAAGACCACCGAGGCGGAAGTCGCAGCCTTCGAAAGCGGCGCGGCCGATTTCATCACCCGGCCCTTCCATCCGAGGGTATTACAGGCACGCCTGAAAATGCATTTGCAGGCGAGGCGTTCCCAGCAGCTGCTTAACAACATCGCGCGCGTCGACGCGTTGACGTCGATCTGTAATCGTCGCGAGTTCGATTTCCGCCTGTTGTCGGAATGGGGTCGCGGCGCTCGCGCCGGCCACTCGCTGGCGTTGCTGATGATCGATGTCGACAAGTTCAAGGAATACAACGATCAGCACGGTCACCTGCGCGGCGACAATTGCCTGGTCGCGGTGGCGCAGATTCTCAACACCTGCATGCAGCGCCCGGGCGATCTGATCGCGCGTTACGGCGGCGAAGAGTTCGTCGCGCTGTTGCCCGAGTCCGACCTGGAGGGCGCGACCAAGGTAGCACAGGATTGCCTCGACGCGATTCGACATGCCGCGATCCCGCACGTGACCTCGCCGGTTTCGCGCCACGTGACGGTCAGCATCGGGGTGGCCGCGATGCAGCCAATTTACGACAGGAGTTGCACGCTGTTGATCGAGCAGGCGGACATCGCGCTGTACCAGGCCAAGCAGAGCGGACGCAACCGGATTTGCCACTTCGACAACGGGCCGCAACTAGACTGAAGCGTTTTCGAGACCCGCCTTTCGGCAAGGTCCGCGCGGCTTTACAACAGTCGATCCAGCAGGTAATCCGCGATCCAGCTACCCAGTCGCGGTTGCACCAGGTAGCCGTAAGACTTGTGCGGATTGCGCTTCTCGCGTTGGCGGTTGCCGGCATGGGTAACCACCTCGAACGGATTGTGCAAATCGACATAATCGATGCTGCGAAACTTCTTGCTCGCCGGGAATAGCTGCAGCGCTCGCATCGGCCGGTAAAATATTTCAACGAAGTTCTTGTGATGGGCGACGACATCGCCGAGACAGGCATAGTTGTGCCAGAAATCCATATTCGTCGGAAACTGGCGCGCGCTATGCGTCTCGTGGTGCGTCGCAAACAGCATGCTTCTGATCGACGGGTCGCCGAGCGGCGAACCCATGGTGACGAACATTTTGACGCGTTTTTTATGATAGCGTTTGAAATCCTTCGTGTTGCGGTGGGAGAAGCGCCACAACACGTCGTAAGCGATAAAACTGCCCATGCTGTGGGAAACAATGATCGGTTCGCAGCCGTCGTCCCAGGCCTTGCGCAGGGCCAGTTCCAGCGGCGCGCGTATCTGGTCCGAGATGTATTGATCCTGGTCGTAAAGTTCGGTTTCCCGCATGAAACCGGTCATCACCTCATCCTTGACGGCCAGGGCGCCTGCCAGCAGTTTCACCAGGTCGAGACCGCGGTCCTTGAAGAAGCTGCCGACCTTTTCGTCCATGCCGACATGAAAGCGGTCCCTGATTTCACGGCGCTCGTCGATCACCTTGTCGACCTGGGCTCTCAGTTTCCTGCAATAGGCCGCATCGTCGGGGATGTGGTGTGGTACCACGTCGGCCCAGTAAACCGATTCGAACACCTCCGGATGGGCATCCAGGCTTCTCGCCAGCAGGCCATGGCTGACGCGGATATTTTCGCTCAGGGCGCTGCGCCAGAGGTCGTGCATTACCTCCGCCGGAGGCTTGGAACCCAGGCCATGGATCATGATGATGCGTTTGTTGCCAAGATCGACCGACATGCCGGTTCCTCTTCCTCGCCGCGTTATTCGGTTCGGCCTGTTTATACGCGAGATCTCAGGCCCGATCAATTGCGCGCGCGGCCGTGCACATGTTACCGAGCTTGGTCAATGCGAGTTCGCGGCCCAGCATCATCAAGCCGCAGTCGGGCGCTGCCAGCAGCCGCGCGGCATCGATATGCTGCAGCGCCAGCTCGAGGCGCTGACGTACGTAATCGGTGGATTCGACGCGGCTGCTGGCGATGGTGACGACGCCGAGAATGACGGCGGATTCGGTGAAATGCTCGAGCAGCCCCAGATCGTTCAGGCAGTGGGCGTCCTCGATGGATACCTGGTCGACGCTGCAGCGGTCGACCGCCCGCGCCAGCTGAAAATAACAGGCGGGATCCGCTTTCAGATACTCGTCGTCGTCGATGTGGCCGGGGTAACCGCAGCACATGTGCATGACCCGGGTGACCTCGTCGGGAAGCCCGTCGAAACAACGATCCAGGCACTCGATGCCGTAGTCGAGCGCGGCGTCGACCTTGCGCACGAACAGCGGCTCGTCGACCTGGATATAGCGGCAGCCTGCGGCGGCGAGTGCGCGTATTTCGTAGTTCAATGCGTCGGCGAGATCGAAGGCCAGCTCGCGTTCGGTCGCGTAATGGGCGTTCGCGGTGGTGTCGATGATCGACAACGGACCGGGCACGGTTATCTTGACCGGGCGATCGCTGAACCGTTGCGCTATAGCGAAGTCGCGGTCGAGGAAGTGATTGCCCTTCGGCTCGATGCGTGACCTGATGGTCGGCAGGTCGGCCACCGCGGCGCCGTTGCGGTGCAGCTTGCGCGTCAGGTTGACGAAATCGATGCCCTCGAGGTTACGGCAGTGATAGTGAATATAGTTTTCGCGGCGTTGCTCGCCGTCGGTGGGAATATCGATGCCGCAATCGATCTGGTCGCGTATCGCGGCGCGGGTCGCGTCGACCAGCAACTCCTCGGCGACCTGGTCGGCGTCGTCCTGGGTGTAGGTGAAGGCGCGCGTAACGGCATCGCGCTGCTCCGCGGTTTCGGTAAAATTTCCGATCGCAATATAGTCGGGCTTGGGGTACGCGCCGATACAGGTCGTGCGAATAGTCATCGCGTCATGATAAGGGAAGCCGACAGCGTGAAAAAGTCTTATCAAGCGCGCCGGGGCTGATAGAATGCCGCCCATGTTTTCCACGCTGCTAGATTTCATCGCCGCTCACGAGCGCATTTTCGTGTTGACCGGGGCAGGGGTCAGCACCGCGTCCGGTATTCCCGATTACCGCGACGAAAGCGGTAACTGGAAACAGCAGAAGCCGATGGAATATCGCGAATTCGTCGATCGCCACGAGGCCCGGCAGCGCTACTGGTCGCGCTCGTTTATCGGTTGGCAGCGATTCCAGCGCGCGCAGCCGAACCCGGCCCACCGGGCGCTGGCCCGGCTCGAACAACTCGGCCGCCTGGCGCGCACCGTTACGCAGAACGTCGACGGCCTGCATCAGCGTGCCGGCAGCCGGCGCCTGACCGAGCTGCACGGAACGCTTTCGAGCGTCGCCTGCCTCGATTGCGGGTCGGTAATACCGCGCGAGACCATGCAACGGCGGTTGCTCGACGCCAACCCCGGGCTGGCGCTTTTATCGGCACCAGGTGCGCCCGACGGCGATGCCCTGTTGCGGGATTTCGACGACGGCGAGGTCCGGGTTCCCGACTGCAGGTCCTGCGGCGGCATCCTCAAGCCCGAGGTCGTGTTTTTCGGCGAAACCGTGCCCGCGATCCGGGTGCAGGAGTGCTATGCCGCGCTGCAGCGGGCCGACGCGATGCTGATCGTCGGCTCGTCGCTGATGGTGTATTCGGGTTTTCGCTTCGTGCGCGAGGCCGCGCGCCTGGATTTGCCGATTGCTGCAATCAATCGCGGCAAGACGCGGGCCGACGAGTTGCTTAGCCTGAAGCATGAAACGGATTGCGCCGCGGCGCTGGTCGCGGTGCTGGATCGTTTCGACACGAATCTCGCCAATCACGGTTGAGTCCAACCGTGACGCGGAGCACAGATTAATTTAGACCCCGGTCACAGCCGCGCAGCATTGCTGCCGGCAATGCGAATAAATTCACCTTCGGAGCGGAATTGAGTCACGGATAAAAGCCGGGCTCGTTTCTATATACCCGATTCGAATTTAAAGTTGAGGTACGCCATGAGCCAGACAAATATCCATATCGATCCGCTGACGACGAGTTGCGTACTGAAGAATCTCGGCCTCGCGATCGATGAAATCAAGCTGGTCCGATCGATAGACAGCCTTACCGAACAGGTCAGGATGAGCAACGCGTCGCAGCTCGAACCCGGCCGCAAACGATACCTGATATCCGAATTGCGTTTCCTGCACAAGCGTTTACGTTCGGTACGCGAAAAAGCCAGCTCCAAATAAGCGCATTCCCTCCCCGCCACGGACGGCGACCCCTTTGCTCACCATCCCGTTTCCGTCTGCGCGGTGGTGCCGCCACGAGTCCAGCAGGATCCGCGAGTCAAGGTTTTCCGCTAAGATAGCACGATGTCAGCGCCGGTCGGGTCGATGCAAACGTATTATTGCGCGCGTCTTTGTTTTAGAGTTCGCGCAGGTCGCACTTCCCCTGCGCCTGGCCGATATCCTTGCAGGGCTCGAGGCCGTCGAGGATTTTCATTTTCTCGCGCTGCAGCCAGATTTGTTCGGGCTGGCCGAATTCGCCGGCGCCGAGGCCTGCCTGCGGGTGGCGGAACTCAATACCCGGAAATTCAGCCGCGAGGTGTCGAGCAGGAACCTGGGCGGTCTTTGCGGCCATTACCTGTTTTAAGCAACCGGCTGCTGCGGCTTCGCCACGCGCGCGGGCAAAAACTCGGCAGCGGCTTCGCGTCCTCCCGCTTTTGCTTTAATCGCAAATTGAACTGCGGCGGGGACTGGATTTTCAGCAACCGCGCCTGCAAGCTCGGAAGCTTTCGCGCACGGCTATTGCGGCGCTAATCGATCCGCTTCGGAGAATCGTTTGCAGATGAACCGATGCAAATCGTTCGGTTTCGTGTCAATATCGGTGACTGTCTGTGATTCTATATATCAGGAAAAAGTCTTGGATTCTGGTGAAATTCTCAAAGCATTGCAGGGTTCGCACCTGTTCTCGGCCCTGACCGGGGAGCAGCTCGAACGGGTGCGCCGCCACGCGCACGTCACCGATATGGTCGAGGGCGAGTCGCTGTTTTTCCAGGGTGACGCGGTGAGCTGTTTCTACCTGGTGCTGTCGGGCCGAATCAAGCTTTACCGGGTATCTCCCGACGGCAAGGAAAAGGTTGTCGAAATCATGGAAACCAACGCCACCTTCGCCGAGGCGCTGATGTTCATGGACGAGGCAAGCTACCCGGTGACGGCCACCGCGCTCGTGCCGAGCCGCGTGATCGGCATCAACTGCCGCGATTTCAAGGCGATGCTGCGCGAATCGATCGAAACCTGCTTCCTGCTGATGGGCAGCATGAGCTTTCGCCTGCGCGGCCTGATTCGCGAGATCGACACGTTGAGCCTCGACACCGGCACCGTGCGCACCGTCGCCTACCTGCTGCACCATGCCCCGCAGGACAAGGATAATTTCGAACTCAAGATCGCCAAGAGCGTGATCGCATCGCGGCTGTCGGTCAAGCCCGAAACCTTTTCCAGAATCCTGAAAAGCCTGCATGAGCGTGAAATCGTCACCATCGACGGGCGCAGGGTCACGATCCACGATCGCAACGCGATGACCAGCATCTGTTCGGGCTAGACTGTTCCGCCCTGGCCGGGCGTCAAATTCTTTTGCGCTTCCAGCCGTCGCCGGTAGGGCGTCACCGTCAGCCGTTGCGGCATGTCGACCACCCCGATTTCGGCGTCGCTCAGGTAGCAACCGGGGTCTTCGGCCCAGGGATTGCCGGTCAGCTGCCAGGCGCGGGTGCGCGAATTGCCACCACAGATGGGGCGATGCCGGCACCGCGCGCAGCGACCCTCCAGGGGACGCCGCTTCGCTTTCAACCCGGCCATCAGCGGGTCGGAAGTATCCTGCCAGATTTGTGAAAACGGCCGCTGCTTGACGTTGCCGATGCTGTAATCCCACCACATCGTGTCCGGGTGCACGTTGCCGAGGTTGTCGATGTTGGCGATATTGACTCCGGAAGCATTACCGCCCCAGCGCAACAACTGCCTGCGCAGGGTTGCGGCCTGGTCGGGAAGATGCCGCGCGGCCCACTGCAGCAGGTAAACGCCGTCGGCATCGTTGTTGCCGGTGACGAATTCGCGTTTGACGCCATCGCGAACGTCGCGCCAGCAGGTTTCGAACAGCAGGTCCATCGCGCGGCGCGTCATCTGGTGATGCAGATCGCTATCGCGATTGCGGTTGCCGCGCCCGGCGTAGTTCAGATGCGACAGGTAAAACTTGTCCAGGTTTTCTTCCAGCATCAGCTGCAACAGGTCGGGCAGCTCGGCCGCATTGTCCTGGGTCAGCGTAAAGCGCAGACCGACCTTGATGCCGATATCGCGGCACAGCCGGATGCCGCGCAAGGATTGGTCGAAGGCGCCGCGCTTGCGGCGAAAGCAGTCGTGCGTCGCGCGCATGCCGTCGAGGCTGACGCCGACATAGTCGTAACCGATCGCGTCGATTTCGGCGATATTGCTCTGCGTGATCAGGGTGCCGTTGCTGGACAGGCCGACGTAGAATCCCATCGCCTTGGCCTGCCGCGAAATCTCGAAGATATCGGGCCGCAGCAGCGGCTCCCCGCCCGACAGGATCAGCACCGAGACCCCGAAGGACCTGAGGTCGCGCATGACTGCGAACACCTGTTCGGTGTCGAGTTCGCCCGGGAAATCGATATCGGCCGAGGTCGCGTAACAGTGTTTGCAGGCCAGGTTGCAGCGCCGGATCAGGTTCCAGATGACCACCG
>JAOTUD010000145.1 GCA_029864065.1 Gammaproteobacteria bacterium
ACCTGGCGCCGGACCCGGACCAGACCAGGGACCTGGTCGCGAGCGGCGCCATCTGCATCGCTTATGAAACCGTTACTTCGCCACATGGCGGATTGCCGCTGCTGGCGCCGATGTCCAAGGTTGCCGGGCGCATGGCGATCCAGGCCGGCGCCTACTGCCTCGAGCATCCGCACGGCGGACTCGGCATGCTGCTCGGCGGCGTGCCCGGGGTCGACCCGGCCAAGGTCGTGATCCTCGGCGCCGGTGTGGTCGGCACCCACGCCACGCACATCGCGGTCGGCATGGGCGCCGACGTCTGGGTCATCGATCGCAACCCGGAGGCAATAGAGGCCCACTGGAAGCAGTTCGGCCGTAGCACCAATACCGTGTTTTCGACGCAGGACGCAATCGAACGTCATGTTAAGGACGCCGACCTGGTTATCGGCGGCGTGCTGATTCCGGGCGCCGAAGCGCCCAAGCTGATAACCGCCGAAATGGTCAGGGGCATGAAAGCCGGCGCGGTGATCGTCGACGTCGCCATCGACCAGGGCGGCTGTTGCGAAACCTCGAGGCCAACGACACACGCGGAGCCGACCTATATCGTCGACAACGTGGTGCATTATTGTGTCGCCAACATGCCGGGCGGGGTGCCGCGCACGTCGACCTATGCGCTCAACAACGTCACCTTGCCGCACGTACTCGAGCTTGCGGACAGGGGTTACCGGCAGGCGCTGATGGAGAATCGCTGGCTGCGTGACGGGCTCAACGTGCACAAGGGCAAGATCACTCAGCGCGAAGTGGCGCACGATCTCGGCTATGATTATCACGATTCCGAGGAGGTGTTGCGGCATGACTGAAATACGCGTCGCCTGCGTACAAAATACCGCGACGCGCGACATCGAGGCCAACGTCGGGTGGGTGTGCGCGCGTATCGATGACGCGGTCGCCGGCGGCGCGCAATTCGTTACGCTGCCCGAAACCGTCGGGCTGATCGAGCCGGTAAACGCGCAGATACCGGCGGCGACCTACCACGAGTCCGACGACATCGGCCTGGCCGCGTTTCGCGGCAAGGCGCGCCAACAAGGCGTCATGATACTGGTCGGTTCGCAGCTGATTCGCGATGGCGAAAGCATATACAACCGCTGTTTTCTGCTCGATAGCGCCGGCGAAATCCGCGCGCGCTACGACAAGCTGCACATGTTCGATATCGAGCTGCAAAACGGGGAAGCCTACCGCGAGTCGGACGCGATCATGCACGGCGACAGGGCGGTGGTCGTCGAAACAGCGCTCGGCAAGCTGGGCCTGACGATCTGTTACGACCTGCGCTTCGGCGCCCTGTACCGCGCGCTCGCGCATGCCGGTGCGCAAATGATCACGATTCCGGCCGCGTTTACGCAGACGACCGGCAAGGCGCACTGGCATACGTTGGTGCGGGCGCGCGCGATCGAAACCGGCGCCTTCGTCATCGCGCCCAACCAGTGCGGGCATCACTGCGACAAGCGCTATTCTTTCGGTCATTCGTTGATCGTCGACCCCTGGGGCGAAGTCCTCGCCGACGGCGGCCCCGAGCCGGGCGTCGTCTACGCCGATATCGACATGGCCCAGGTCGAAAAGGTACGCGCTCGCATCCCGTCGCTGAAAAACGAGCGTCCGTTCACCGTCGAGCAGCAATAACCGCTGCAAGAATAATAATGGGGACAGACCACGTTTGCCGCGGCACAAGTATCCCATGAGTGGCGATTAATCGCGAAAAACGTGGTCTGTCCCCGATAATCTGGATACCGCGGTCGAGCCGCGGTATGACAGCGCTTTCGGCCCGCGCGTCGTCAGTTGCGCTGTGACGGCTTTTCCGACCGGGGTATGTCGTGGCGCGGTTCAACCGCAGGATCCAGCCTCGCAAATCCATGTAGCCCCGCGGTCAGACCAGGTTTTTCGCGACACCTGTCTGCCCTGGCAGCGAAATCACCGAAAAACCTGCTCTGATCCCCGCCGAGGGACCCGGGACATGCCCAGCTCGATGGGAAGTAAAGAAGAAACCACTTAAAAGCTGTGGTTGCACGCTGACAGGCTGGTTGTGGTATAACTCCGGTTTCTGACCCGTTGCCCCGACCGGAGCCGATGGAAAAACTGGAACTAGAGGATTTCGACCAGGTCCTGCCTGAAGAATTGACCCTTGCGGTGTTGATGGAGAAGCAGCCCTCGTCGCACCCGTGGGCGAACTTCAAATACGAGGCGCTCGGCGTCGTGGTGCGCGCGGCGGGCGAAGAAAAGTCGGTCAGGCAGGTTTACCAGAACGGCGATATCGAGCATTTCCTGGTCACCGGCTTGACTCTGCGGCTGCACGTCGATCAGTGCGAAAGCTATTACCATAACCTGATGTCGCCCGAGCCCGGCTGCTTCATCGTCGCCAACCAGCCGGACAGCAGCGACGAAATGCCGGTTCCCTACCTGGTTTCATTGAGCTTCGACGAAGTTCACGCCTATCACGAGGGAGACGAGCAGATTTACGCGGTGCCGATTATTCCGGAGTTGTATAGATGGGTGGAAGCCTATGTGCTGACCCATTATGTCGCCATCAAAAAAACCAAGCGCAAGCTGAAAAACTGGAGCGACGGCGAGCGTCCGGCGACGAATCCAGCCGACGAAAAGTCATGACCAGGGATAGCAACGAAAGGGATAGCAACGAATCGGTACTGTCGCGCTGGTCGCGCCGCAAGCGCGAGACCGACAGAGCGCCGCAACAGGCACCGGAACCGGCCGAGTTGCGGGAAACCGCGGCCGATCTGCCCCCGGCAGAGGTGGAGGCGGCAGCGCAGCCGGTGCTGACCGACGCCGACATGCCCGCTATCGAATCGCTCGACGAGAGTTCGGATTTCAGCGGCTTCATGTCCGCGGGCGTCAGCGACGAGCTGCGCAATCTCGCTTTGCGCAAATTGTTCAGGGCGCCGGTTTTCAACATACGCGACGGGCTCGACGAGTACGATGACGATTACACGTCCTTCGAGAAGCTGGGCGACATCGTCACCAGCGACATGCGGCACCGGATCGAAATGGAAGAGCAGAAATTGCGCGAAAAACTGGCCGCGGAAGGCGAGGTCGTCGGCGAACAGCCAGACGAATCCGAGGCCGTCGATGGCGTGGATGACGCCGGTGAAGCCGCCGCCGATGACGCCGCGCAACCTGCAACGACAGTCGCCGCGGCCGACCCGACGGTCAAACCTGGGAAAACAGCAGCAGATGAGCAATAGCGACGCGCGACAACGGGCGTTCAAGGTGCGAGACGCCTTCGCATTCGAGCCCACCAGCCTGGTCACCTACCGCTCGGCGGGCAGGATTATCGCGCTCGGTGACGACGACGCGCTGCGCGCATGCGACGAGATTGCGCCGGGGCTCAATTTTATCCGCGTATCCGCCAGCGGCGGCAAAGTCGAGGTTGACGGTTACCTTGGTGCCTACACGGTCAGCGTCAGCGATCAACACGGCAACCTGGCAACTTACCAGGGGGACGCGATTCTCGATCTCAACGAAAACCCGCTGCTCACGCGAGAGATGCTGCCGCCGGGTTACTTTCATGCGCAGGCGCCGAATTCGCAGTCGGACGAGCTGCGCGAAGAACTCGAAAACCTCGTCGGCGAGTTTCAGAAACCGAAATATTTCGATTACGATCCGTCGATCTGCGCGCATGGTGTAAACGGTAAAACGGTCTGCACCCAATGCATCGACGCCTGCCCGGCGGAAGCAATCGCTAGCATCGGCGAGCGCATCGAAGTCAATCCCAACCTGTGCCAGGGCGGCGGAGTCTGCACCACGGTATGCCCGTCGGGCGCAATTCGCTATCTGTATCCGAACCTGCGCGATAGCGGCCAGCGTTTGCGCAAGATGCTCGACGCCTATCACGAGCAGGGCGGCACGCAAGCTATCGTGTTGTTCCATAGCGAAGGCGTCTCGCCCGATCACTACCTCGAGGCCTACGACAACCTGCTACCGATTCAGGTAGAAGAGCTGGCCAGCGTCGGCATGGACCTGGGCCTTTCGGCGCTGGCTTACGGCGCAATGCAGGTGGTGCTGCTCGCCGACGAACGACTGCCGCGGAGTTCCCTGCTGGGTTTGCAACAGCAGCTGGACTGGCTGCACGCGATCATTACCGAGCTGGGGCTCGGTTCGGCGTACGTCACGATCTGTCGCGGCGCTGCGGCGCTGCCCGAGGTGGACGGCGACAAAATCGTCAAGGCCGCGATCCAGGATATGCCGCCGTTGAAACGTAACGCGATTTACCAGGCGCTG
Organism: Gammaproteobacteria bacterium; assembly: GCA_029864065.1. Taxonomy (GTDB): domain Bacteria; phylum Pseudomonadota; class Gammaproteobacteria. The sequence goes on from JAOTUD010000145.1 coordinate 4,264, forward strand.
GATTACCTCGTCAATACGCTGCGGCCGCAGTCGGCACAGGTCCGGCTGCCCGCTTCGGCGCCCTTCGGCGACGTCGCCATCGATGCCGGCAAATGCACGCTGTGCATGGCCTGCGTCGGCGCCTGCCCGGGCCGCGCGCTGCAGGACGGTTCGAATCGCGAAGTGCCCGAGGTGTTTTTCATCGAAAGCAATTGCCTGCAATGCGGTGCCTGCGTGCAAACCTGCCCGGAAGACGCGGTTTCGCTCGCGCCGCGGATGCTGTTCGATCGCGAAAAACGCAATCGCGCACGTTCGCTCAACAGCGACACGCCGTTTGCCTGTATTTCCTGCGGCAAACCGTTCGCGCCGACCTCGGTAATCAACAAGATGCAGGAAAAGCTTAAGGATCACTACATGTTCGGCAGCCAGCGCGCGCTCGAACGGCTCAAGATGTGCGAAAATTGTCGCGTCGCCGATGTCGTGCTGGACCCGGAAGCGATGGGTGGGCAATTTGATCCACTGAAAGGCTTCCGCCAGTGACCCGGATCCAGTATAAAGGTTGTCATGTCTAGCGCAGACGCCATCATCGAAAACGAGCAACGCTACCGGGCTTCCGCCTACGCGCTGCTGGCAGCGCTGCTGCGCGCGGCACCCGACCAGGCGCTGCTGGAGCACGTAAGCAAACTGTCACCGTCCGGTGAAACCGAGCCCGATGCGCTTGCCGAGGCCATGGCGCAACTCGCCGCGACGGCACAGAAATTTGACGCGGATCAACTGGAAGACGAATACAATGCCCTGTTTATCGGCATCGGCAAGGGTGAGATAGTGCCCTATCTGTCCTGGTACCTGACCGGATTCCTTATGGAGCAGCCGCTTAGCGACCTGCGCGACGATCTGAGCGCGTCGGGATTCGAACGCAGCGAAAATACGCACGAGCCCGAGGATCATATTTCTGCGATTTTTGAAGTTTTTTCTGTTATGATTTCCGACGCCTTCAGTTTAACGGAACAACAAAAGTTCTTCGAAAAGCATATGAAACCGTGGCTGCATCGATTTTTTACAGACCTGGAAAAAGCCAGGTCGGCTAATTTCTTTAAACCGGTTGCCCGATTTGGCGCGGCCTTCATCGAACTGGAGCAAACCTACCTCTCGATGCGCAGTTAATACATATACAACCGAAAAAACTCTATTACCCTGTGGAGGAGTAACAAGTGAATATCAAAAGTCAGCCCAAGGACCAGGAACGCAGAGATTTTATCAAGAAGTCCACCCTCGTTGGAGCAGGCGTGGCAGCCGCGACGATGGCCAGTACCAGCGCCATTGCCGATATGAGCGGCGCAACGGTCGCAAAGCCAAGTCAGAAGGGTTACCAGCTAACCCAGCATGTTCTCGACTATTACAAGTCCGCCGACATCTAACCCGGGGGTTGCAACATGAAAAAATTAACCAAGACATCCAGTAAGGTCGACAACAGCGTCACCGTCAATTTCAACAAAGCGGTGCCCGGTGCGATCAGCCGCCGTACCTTTTTGAGAAATTCCGGCCTGATGGCCGGGGGCGCCGCGCTGGCGACCACGGTCACGCCGATGATGATGAAAAAAGCCGACGCCGCGGTCTCGAATACCGGCGGAAAAATCGAGCGGGTCAAGACTGTCTGTACCCATTGCTCGGTCGGCTGCGGCATTATTGCCGAAGTACAGAACGGCGTGTGGACCGGCCAGGAGCCGGCTTTCGATCATCCCTTCAACAAGGGCGCACACTGCGCCAAGGGCGCGTCGATTCGCGAACACGGGCATGGCGAGCGCCGCCTGAAGTATCCGACCAAGCTGGTCGGTGGCAAATGGAAGAAAATTTCCTGGGACGAGGCGATCAACGAAATCGGCGACAAGATGCTCGAGATTCGCGAAAAGTCCGGACCCGACTCGGTGTTCTGGCTCGGCTCGGCCAAGCATAGCAACGAACAGGCTTACCTGTTCCGCAAGTTCGCGGCGATGTGGGGCACCAACAACGTCGATCACCAGGCGCGCATCTGTCACTCGACCACGGTAGCCGGGGTAGCGAATACCTGGGGTTACGGTGCGATGACCAATTCGTACAACGACATTCACAACTCGAAATCGATCCTGTTGATCGGCTCCAACCCGACCGAGGCGCACCCGGTCTCGCTGCAGCATATCTTCAAGGCCAAGGAAGAAAACAATGCGCCGATCATCGTCATCGATCCGCGCTACACCCGCACCGCGGCCCACGCCGATCATTACCTGCGCATTCGCCCCGGCACCGACGTCGGTATCATCTGGGGCATGATGTGGCATATTTTCGAAAACGGCTGGGAAGACAAGCAATTCATCCGCCAGCGCGTCTACGGCATGGACGAGGTCATGGCCGAGGTCAAGAAGTGGAATCCGAAAGAAGTCGAGAACGTCACCGGCGTTCCGGAAGACCAGGTTTATGCCGCCGCCAAGGCGATGGCGGATAACCGTCCCGGTACCTTCATCTGGTGCATGGGCGGCACCCAGCACACCATCGGCAACAATAACACCCGCGCCTACTGCGCGTTCCAGCTGGCGCTCGGCAACATGGGCGTATCCGGCGGCGGCGCGAATATTTTCCGTGGCCACGACAACGTGCAGGGCGCCACCGATCTCG
>JAOTUD010000146.1 GCA_029864065.1 Gammaproteobacteria bacterium
TCACCGCCGACGGCGTGTCCGCCATCATGGGCGCCGACTGCTCGGGTGTCACCACCGCTATCGCCAATAACGTCGCGATACCCAACGGCGTTGTCATGGTATCGCCGTCGGCCACGTCGCCGGCATTGTCGACCATCGACGACAACGGGTTCTTCTTTCGTACCGCCCCGTCCGACGCGCGCCAGGGCCAGGTTTTGGCCAAAGTCCTGCAAAGCCGCGGTATCGACGAGGTAGCGGTTACCTATACCAACAATGACTACGGCAAGGGTCTCGCCGATTCGTTTGCCGCGGCCTTCAGGGCCCAGGGCGGCAGGATTTCGATCAATGCCGCGCACGAAGACGGCAAGGCCGATTACTCGGCCGAGGTCGGCGCGCTGTCCGCGTCCGGCTCCAAGCACCTGGCGGTGTTCGGCTATGTCGACCAGGGCGGTAAAGGCATTATCCAGGCGTCTGTCGATGCCGACGCGTTCGACAGTTTCGTCATGGCCGACGGCATGGTCGGGGATTCGCTGATCGCCGCGATCGGTTCGGCGCTCGACGGCTCGATCGCGACGCTGCCGGGCGGCGCCGAGGGCGCCGATGCGTTCATGAAATACGCGAAAGCCAACGGCATCGTCGGAGACGGGCCCTTTGTTCCGGAGTCCTATGACGCCGCGGCCCTGATCGTGCTGGCGATGCAGGCTGCCGGTTCGGCGGACCGCGCCGCGCTGCAGTCGAAGATGATGATGGTGGCGAACGCGCCGGGCAAGAAAATCGGTCCCGGCGAACTCGACAAGGCGCTGAAAATAATTGCCGCCGGCGGTGACGTCGATTACCAGGGCGCCACCAACGTCGAGTTCAACGACGTGGGTGAAGTCTTCGGCGCCTACAAGGAACTCGAAATCGGCAACGGCAAGTGGAATACCATCAAGATTCACTAGGCCGGTAACAACGATAAAACCCGGCGCCGGCGACGGCGCCGGGTTTTTTATTTTCGTCTGCGGACCACTTCGGGCAGGATGCCGCCCGGGCTGAAACGCAGCACCAGCAACAATACCAGTCCCATGAAAAACAGCCGCATGTGCTGGGCGTTTTCGATCAGATGGATGCGCACGACATTGCCTTCGTCGAGCCAGCCGGTGCCCACCTGCATCAGCCAGACGCCGACCGGTTCGGCCTCTATCCACACCAGCCAGATCAGGAATCCGCCGAGCACCGAGCCCATGTTGTTGCCCGAACCGCCGACGATGACCATGACCCAGATCAGAAAGGTATAGCGTAATGGCTGATAAGAGGTCGGCGTAAACTGCCCGTCCAGGGTGGTCAGCATGGCCCCGGCGATGCCGATCACCGCGGAGCCGATAACGAAGATTTCGAGGTGTCGTCGGGTGACGTCCTTGCCCATCGCGCCGGCCGCGATTTCGTTGTCGCGAATTGCGCGCATCATGCGACCCCAGGGCGAATTCAATGCACGCACGCTGAGCAGCAAAACAACCAGCAGCACCGCGGCGAACAACCCGGTGTAGCAAACCTTGACGAAGATACTGGAGCCGTCGATGACAAACTGCTTCAGGGCCTGCTGTTGCGCGTCGCCATCGAGGTTCGCCAGCGTCCCGCCGTATAACCAGCGGGTGAAGTCGATGAACCAGGCGCTGCCCTGCAAATCGATTTCGTAGGGTACCGGGCGCGAAAGCCCGGTGACGTTTTTTACCCCGCGCGTGAGCCAGTCCTCGTTTTTGAGGACGGCGATGATGATTTCGGAAATGCCGAGCGTGGCGATGGCGAGGTAATCGGCGCGCAGACCCAGCGCAACCTTGCCGATGCACCAGGCGATACCGGCTGCGATCAGGCCGCCGAACAGCCACGACAGGATAATCGGCAAACCCATGCCGCCGAGAAAACCGGTCTTGGCCGGTTCGATTGCCTCGATCGACGATATCGCCGGATCGAGGAACAGCCGGGTCAGCGCCAGCCCGGCGACGATCGTAAAGGTCAGCGCGAGGTTCCGTGTGCGCCCCCGGGGCAGCCGGCGGTAACAGAACAGGGCAGCGGCAACGGTGGCAATGAAACAGATTGCCGCGATCAACAGGCGCCCCCAGCTCGCGTCCCAGGCCTCGACCACGGGCGCCTGTGAAACCAGCACCGCGCTGACGCCGCCGAGCGCGGCGAAACCCATGACACCGACGTTGAGCAGCCCGGCATAGCCCCATTGCATATTGACACCGAGCGCCATCACTGCCGAGATCAGGCACAGGTTCAAAATGCCGAGCGACACGTTCCAGGACTGGGCGAATCCGATGATCAGCAACAACACGGCGATCGCGGCGAAGGCCAGCAGGGTTTTGCGGGCGTTGCTCATAACACCTTGCCCCGCAGTATGCCGGTGGGCCTGACCAGCAATACCAGCACCAGGATGACGAAAGAGACCGCGAACTTGTAATCGGTGGAAAGCAACTGCAGCAGGCCTGCGGGCTCCAGGCTTTGCGGCAGCAGGTAGATGAATACCTTCTTGTAGGCATAGGTGACCATGACTTCCGAAAAAGCAATCACGTAGCCGCCGAGGATCGCACCGACCGGATTGCCGATGCCGCCGACGATAGCGGCCGCGAACATCGGCAGTAACAGTTGCAGGTAGGTGAACGGTTTGAAGCTCTTGTCGAGGCCGTACAGGGTTCCCGCGATCGTCGCCAGGATCGCGGCGATAATCCAGGTCACCAGCACCACGCGGTCCGGATCGACCCCGGACAGCAGCGCCAGGTCTTCGTTGTCTGAATAGGCGCGCATCGCCTTGCCGGTGCGGGTGCGCTGCAAGAACCAGAACAGCAGCACGACCAGTATGATTGCGATAACGATTGTCAGGCCCTGCGAAACCTTGATGCTCAGGCCCTCGCTGAGCCCGCTCAGGTCCTTGAAATCGCGCGCGTGCACGATGAAGCGCTCGCCGTCGTCGAAGCGCTGGTCGTTGGGGCCGATGACGAAACGTACGATACCGTTGGTCATGAACATGACGCCCATGGAGGCGATCATGAAGGTAACCGGCACCGCCCTGCGATGGCGATAATAGCGGTAAACCGTTTTATCGGTGACGACGAGCAGCAGTATCGTCAGCAGTATGCCAGCGGGCAAGGCCAGCAACGCGGTTGGCAGCGGGCCGAGGTTGACGCCCTTCGATTGCAGCCACCAGGTGACCAGGATCGTCACCATGGTGCCGAAGGCCATGGTGTCGCCATGGGCAAAATTGGCGAATCGCAGGATGCCAAAAACCAGCGTGATGCCGAGCGCGCCGAGCGCGAGCTGCGAGCCGTAGGATAGTCCGGGGACTACGACGAAATTGAGTACCAGTACCAGGGCGTTGATGAAATCGGTGACAGCCTCCATTCAACCTCCGAGGAAAGAGCGTCGAACCTCGGGATCGGCCAGCAGCGCCGCACCGCTGTCGGTATGCCGATTTTCACCGACTACCAGCACGAATCCGCGATCGGCGATATGCAGCGCCTGGCGGGCGTTCTGCTCGACCATAAGAATCGCGACGCCGGTCTCGCGCACCTCGAGGATGCGATCGAACAGCTCGTCCATGACGATCGGCGATACCCCTGCGGTCGGCTCGTCCAGCATCAGTACCGCGGGTTGCGACATCAGCGCACGCGCCACGGCGACCTGCTGACGTTGCCCGCCGGACAGTTCTCCGGCAAGCTGATCGCGCTTGTCGGCGAGGATCGGAAACAGTTCGTAAACCTGTTCGATGGTGCCGCCGAAATCGTCGTCGCGCAAGAAAGCGCCCATTTCCAGGTTCTCGTATACCGTCATGCTGGTAAAAACGTTGTTGGTCTGCGGCACGAAGGCGATGCCCTCGGCGATACGGTCCTGCGGCGTCAGCGCGGATATATCCTTGCCGCGGAAGCTGACGTCGCCCTGTTTCAGGTCCAGCATGCCGAGCAGCGCCTTCATCGCGGTCGACTTGCCGGCGCCATTGGGGCCCACGATAACCGCGATTTCGCCCTCGTTGACGTCGATCGTGCAGCCCTTGAGGATATCGGCGCCACCGTAACCGCCGATCATGTCGACACCGCTCAGGAAACTCACGATGCGGCCGCCTTGTTTCTGAGACCGCGACCGAGGTAAGCCTCAATGACGTCTTCGTTATTTTTCACCGCTTCGGCCGTGCCCTGTGCGAGTACCGCACCCTCGGCCATGCAGATCACCGGGTCGCACATGCGCCCGATGAAATCCATGTCGTGTTCTATCATGCAAAATGTATAACCCTTTTCCTGGTTCAGCTTGATAATCGCGTCGCCGATTTCCCGCAACAGGCTGCGATTGACACCGGCCCCGACTTCGTCGAGGAAAACGATTTTGGCATCGACCATCATGGTGCGGCCCAGCTCGAGCAGTTTTTTCTGCCCTCCGGAGAGATTTCCGGCGATTTCGTCGGCGACGGGCCCGAGGTTCAGGAAATCGATGACTTCCCGGGCGCGCGCGTAATTCGCGTTCTCCTCGTCGAATACCTGCCGCCGCCGAAACCAGGCGTTGAACAGGTTCTCACCGGATTGCCGGGCCGGTACCATCATCAGGTTTTCCACCACCGACAGGCGCGTGAACTCGTGCGCAATCTGGAAGGTGCGCAGCAACCCCTTGCTAAACAATTGGTGCGGTTTCAGGCCGGTGATCTCCTCGTCGTCGAGATAGATATGGCCCTCGGTCGGCGTATACAGGCCGGCTACGGTGTTGAACAACGTGGTTTTACCTGCCCCGTTGGGTCCGATCAGCCCCGTGATCGAGCCCCTGGCGATTTCGAGCGAAACACGATCGACCGCCTTCAGGCCGCCAAAGTGCTTGGAGACCTTGTCGACGCGAATCATCGGTTTATCGGTTTTGCTGCTGCTGTGCAATGGATACGTTCATAATCGGTTGGCCGCGGCAATGGTAGCGAATTCGACGCGCGAACGCGAAAATTAATCGGTTGCCTGACGATCGGGTGCTGCGGCGAGACCGGCAGCGGTCCAGCGCGGGGACTGCAGCGCGGCGGTCGCCAAAAAATAACTCGCCAGCGGCGCAGCAAAACGCTTTTAGTCTGCTTCGACCAGCGGTACGAAGGCGACCCCGATCAGGTTGCTGGTATTGATTTCATCGTTGTCGTCGCGGGTCACCAGTTTTAGTTGCTGGTGCGAGTAGGGCATACCGATGGGTATCACCATGCGACCGCCGCGCTTGAGCTGCTCGATCAGGGCAGGCGGAATGAACGGGGCCGCGGCGGTCACGACGATACCGTCGAAAGGGGCCTTTTCCGGCCAGCCCTGGTAGCCGTCCCCGCAGCGGATTTCGACATTGTCGTAGCCCATGTCGAGCAGCCGTTGCCGCGCCGCCTGCGCCAGCGCCGGGATTCTTTCTATGCTGTACACCTGTCGCGCGAGGCAGGACAGGATCGCCGCCTGGTAGCCGGTGCCGCTGCCGATCTCGAGCACGTTGCTGTCCTGCCCGAGTTCGAGCAGGTCCGTCATCAACGCGACGATGTAGGGCTGGGAAATGGTTTGTCCATGTCCGACCGGCAGCGCGCCGTCCCTGAAGGCCGCGTGGCGCATATCGTCTGGCACGAACGCCTCGCGCGGCACCTGGCGCATCGCCGTCATGACGCGTTGACTGAGGTGGTCGCGCCCGATCAGGTCGCGCGTGAGTTTTACCCCGGCCTCGATGTCGGCCAGCATCTGGCGACGTTGCCGCTCAGTATCCACGGCGGGCCCCGTTGCTTCTGGTTCGGAGAGCCGGGTTCAGCAAGGGGCTTTGCTGCTCACTCCTCATAGGGCGAGCTCCAGTCGTCGCTTTGAACTTCGCTATCGTCCTGGTCGAAATCGTCGTCCAGCTCGATATTGTCCATCGGGCCGGTCCAGTCCTCGGGCGCCGCGACGGGTTCGACCTCCATCGCGTACCAGGTGGTGAATTCGAATTCATCGATGGTGCCGTCGAAATACTGGATTTCTATCGTGGACGAAGCGTCTTCGATCGCGGTAACCATGAATTGCTGGGTCTCATGCGGACTGTGGTACCACTGATCGATTATCGGATCTGTACTCTTTACCATGACTTTTCCCCGCTGTCGACTGTCATATTTTATTATCCCGTGCGCGATTTGATCGTCTTGCCGTAGTGCTTGTAAAGGGCCAGTTCGTATTCGTTGCTGATCAATATTTTGCGATTATAGGCCGGCGCCGATTCGATTGCCTGGCGCTCCAGGTTGACGATCACCTCACGCGCGCGCCAGTCGATGGAGTGAATCCAGACCGGGGCGAGCAGCACGTGCTTGCCGGGCAGCCAGTTGCGGGTATCGACCTCGAAGTATCGAATCGACCAGTCGGTGTCGTCGACGATAAAATCCTCGACGTGGCCCACTTCGCCATCGAGGGCATGAATACGATATCCGGCGACGGCAGCGCTGCTGCGCAGGTGCGGCTGGTCCGGCTCGCGCGGCTGCAATTCGTCCGGCACCGGCCGTATCTCGGGTAGATCGTCGAGAAACGGATCGGCCATCCAGTAGGGATGCAGACCGTAGTAGCCATAGTAGTCGTTTTCGAAGTGTCGCGAAATCGGCGTCGACGTATCGGCCTCCGGGCAGTTTTCGATCTGCTCGCGGGTCAGGTCTGTACGCAATAGCCTGTCTTCCTCGTCCAGAGCCCTGATCATCGAAGGCAGGATCAGCACGTTCCGGCCCAGCAGCCAGTTGCCGGTGTGCACGACCAGGTATAGCACGGACCAGTTGCGATCGTCGAAAAATACTTCCTTGAGGCGACCGATTTCACCATCGCGCGCGTGCAGGCGATAGTCGTTCAGTTGTGCCAGTTTTCGAAGTTGCCTCATGCTTGATACCTCCCCTCTGCGTGTTGGTTCAACTTGCTATGATCGATTGAATCTC
>JAOTUD010000147.1 GCA_029864065.1 Gammaproteobacteria bacterium
GCCAGCGGTACTTCGTCGCGGCACGTCGGCGCGATTGCCGCTGCGGTGGTCGAGAGCGCCAGGTCGGCCGGCCGGCCGGCGCTGGGCGTGGAAGGGGAGGAGGTCGGCGAATGGATACTGGTCGATCTCGGCGACGCGGTGGTGCACGTCATGCTGCCCGACGTGCGCCGCTATTACGAGCTTGAAAAGCTCTGGGGCGAAGAACTCGCGCCAGGCTAGGCATGCAAATCCAGGTAATCAATGTCGCGCAGAAACTGCCCGCCTGGGCGGAGCTTGCCTGCGACGAATATCTCAAACGAATGCCGCGCGAAATAACCCCGAAACTGGTCACGATTCCGCTGGCGCGACGCCGCGCCGGGCAGCCAGAAAGCCTGCCACAGCAGCAGGAATCGCAGTTGATAATGGAAAAAATTAGCCCCGCCAGCCTGAATATCGCCCTCGATGAACGCGGTGCGCAATGGAGCAGCGGTGACTGGTCGCGCAACCTGCAGCGCTGGATGTTCGAATTTCCGCGCGTCAACCTGATAATCGGCGGTCCCGACGGATTGTCCGCGCAATGTCTGGAGGCCTGTCAGCAGCAGGTCGCCATGGGCAGGATGACGATGCCGCATGCGCTCGTAAGAGTCGTGTTGCTCGAGCAACTTTACCGCGCCTGGACTATCCTCAAGGGGCACCCCTACCATCGCGAATAGGCGACCGAAGGCGGTTTTCAGGCTAATATGCAATGATGATTTATCTTGCCTCCAATTCTCCCCGCCGCGCCGAATTATTGCGCCAGATCGGGGTCGAATTCAGCGTAATGGCGATCGCGATAGACGAAACCTGGCTGGATTCGGAATCGGCCGCGGAATACGTTTGCCGTATGGCTGCCAGCAAGGCCCGGGCCGCAGCCCGGAAAATAACCGCGCGCGACGATGATTACCGGGTGCTGGCTGCCGATACCGCAATTGCGTTTGATGGTGATATTATTGGCAAGCCTGCCGATCTGAAGCAGTGCTGCCGTATACTTGGGAGACTTTCCGCAAGACAACACCTGGTGTTAACCGCAGTCGCCCTGGCGTCGCCGGACGATATCGTCTTGCGGCTGACGCAGAGTCGGGTCAGCTTCAGGGAAATTCCGGCGCACGAGATCGAAGCCTACTGCGCCAGCGGGGAACCGATGGACAAGGCTGGCGCTTATGCGATACAGGGTAAGGCGGCACTGTTCATCGACCATCTCGAGGGTAGTTATTCCGCGGTGATGGGATTGCCGCTTTTTGAAACCGGCGAATTGCTGCGACGCGCCCATATAGCGCTGTTTTGAATATGACGATAAGCGAAGAAATTTTGTTGAACATCACGCCCCAGGAGACCCGGGTGGCGATCGTTGAAAATGGTGCCCTGCAGGAAGTCAGCATCGAACGGCAGCGCAGCCGCGGCATTGTCGGCAATATTTACAAGGGCAAAGTTAACCGGGTGCTGCCGGGCATGGAAGCGGCCTTTGTCGATATCGGTCTCGAGAAAGCGGGATTTCTGCATGTTTCCGACATCGATATCGGCGACGATTCCGACGACGAGACCGAAAACGGCAGCCGCTCCGCTATCAACGAATTGTTACGGGAAGGTCAGACCCTGCTGGTGCAGGTGGTCAAGGACCCGATAGGCACCAAGGGCGCGCGCCTGACGACGAGCATATCGGTGCCGTCGCGTTACCTCGTGTACATGCCCAATTCGACTATCGTCGGCATCTCGGTCAAGATCGAAGACGAGATCGAGCGCGATCGGCTGAGAAAGTTACTCGAGGCCTGCCGCGCCGAAAACCAGATCGGCGGCTGTATCATCCGCACCGCGGCGGAAGGCGTGGACGAGGCGGAGTTGCAGCGCGACATCGCGTTTTTGTCGAAGCTCTGGGGCTCGCTGCTCGAGTACGCGGACCGGGTCGAACCCGGCAGCATGATTCACGAGGATCTGCCCCTGTCGATTCGAACCCTGCGCGATATGGTCGGCACGGACACCAGCGTGGTCAAGGTGGACTCGCGCGAAACCTACCAGAAGATGGTCGATTTCGCGCGGCGATACATACCCGATCTTCCCGCCAGGATAGAGCACTATCCGGGTGAGCGGCCATTGTTCGACCTGTATAACATCGACGACGAGATCCAGCGCGCGCTGGCGCGCCAGGTGGGTTTGAAGTCGGGTGGATACCTGATCATCGATCAAACCGAGGCGATGACGACGATCGACATCAACACCGGCGCCTTCGTCGGCCATCAGAATCTCGAAGAAACGATATTCAAGACCAACATGGAAGCCTCGCAGGCGATTGCGCGCCAGCTCAGGTTGCGCAATCTCGGCGGTATTATCATCATCGATTTCATCGACATGGAGCACGAGGATCACAAGCGCCAGGTGCTGAAATCACTCGAAAAATACCTGGACAAAGACCACGCCAAGACCCAGGTGTGCGAGGTATCGCCGCTGGGTCTGGTCGAAATGACGCGCAAACGCACGCGTGAAAGCCTCGAACACGTCCTCTGCGAGCCTTGCAGGACATGCCATGGACGCGGTTCTATCAAGACGACCGAAACCGTCTGCTACGAAATATTCCGCGAAATCCTGCGCGAAGCGCGCTTCTACGACGAGGCCCAGCAATTACTGGTAATGGCCAACCAGGACGTCGTGGATCGATTGCTCGACGAGGAGGCCGCCAGCCTGGCCGAGCTGGAAACCTTCATCAAAATCCCGGTCAAACTCCAGGTAGAGGCGCATTTATCGCAGGAATCTTATGACGTCGTGCCGGTCTAGAAAAAGCAGGCTGGTGAAATGGAGTTTTTAAAACAACTGGGTATCGGGCTATTCGTTGGCGCGGTCCTGCTGCTCGCTGTAACCATGGGCGGGATACGCCTCGCGATCGTCAATATCGATTACTTCGAATCCGAAATCCGTTTTCTGCTGAAACGCGATGTTTCACCGGGGATTGTTTTCACCGGTTTGAGTGGTGACATGATTCGCTTCAACCCGATACTGCGCATCGAAAATGTCTCGGTAAACCTGCCCGATCGGTCGCAATCCCTGTATATCGACAGGCTGGAAGTCGAGTTCGATTTCTGGGCGAGCCTGCGCGCGCGCGCGCCGGTGGTACTGGAAGCTTCCGGCAAGCTGGAAAAACTCGAACTGGTAAAGGATGAGTCGGGCAACTGGTCGACCAACGAACTCGCCATCACCAGCGACGCGGAACTGGGTCCTGCCCCTGCTTTCAAGCAGGTTCTCGAGCTGTTGCCACGCTATGTCAAACTGAACCTGAATCGACTGATAGTGCAGGACCGTCAGGCCGGCGTTACCCATCAGCTGGAGCGGGTTGCGGCAAACCTGAATCGCGAGCAGGATCAGTATTTTATCCAGGTCAGCGCGGCGCTGCCGGAACAACTGGGTCGCGGCTTGCTGGTGAAATCGGTTATCGGTCCCGAAAGCAGCGTGATTTACGTGAACTCATCGAGCCTGCAGCTGACGCCGGTCGCCAGGCTGCTGGACCTGGATACCTGGGGCCTGCAGCAGGGAGCCCTGGATGGCGAAGTCTGGATCAACATGGCCGGATACGATGTGCTGGCGGTAAATGGTGACCTGGTGCTGAAAAACGGGATCGTGCAGATGGCGGCCGACAAGACGCCGCTCGCGGTCAACTATCATTCGCGTTTTAGCGCAATCAAACGCAGCTCGAGCTGGCGTATCACGAGTAGATTTATTCGTCTTGCCATCGACAACGAAAACGTGCCGGGATTTCGTGCCCAGATCGAAGTGGGCGCCGCGACCGGGCAAAAAGTCATTTCCGCCTGGATCGACCGGCTGCAGCTGTCGAGTTTACCGGTGGTGGCTGGCCAGTGGCTGCCGGCCGAGGTCAACCGGCAAATCGCCCAGGGCAGGCTGCAGGGCGTGCTGCAGGACATATTGCTCAGCATCGATCTGGAGCAGCCCAAAGCCTTTCGACTGGGCGCCCGTGCGGTACGGGTCAGCAGCCTGGCGTTCGCTCAATACCCGGGCGCCGAGAATCTCGATGCAGATTTGCTGATGAGCCGCGACCGACTGGGCGCCAGGATCTACGGCGATAACGTCAGCCTCGACTTCGGCGATCATTTCCGGGCGCCAATCGAGGTAGACAGATTCGAAGTAAAGGCAACCGCCGAGCGAATTGCCAACGGGCTAGTACTCTCGGTGGACGATTTCCAGGCCCGCAACGAGGATATTCGCGTGTCTGGCCGGGTGTGGCTCGAATTCGACCAGCACCAGCAGCCGTTCGCCTACATCCGTGCAAGTTTCAGCGAGGGCCAGGGTAGCAGCACGAGTAAATACCTCCCGCGCAAGATAATGCCCCTGAAGACGCAGGCCTGGCTCGACCGCGGCATCAAGAGCGGTTATGTGCCGGCGGGGGAGATGCTGTTCCATGGCCGTGCTCGTAAGATCGAGGAGCTTAATCGAGACATGGCCGGAGAGTTTTTTGTCGATTTCAATGTCGAGAACGCAGACGTTTTATTCGCGCCCGACTGGTTGCACGCCAGGAACGGGGCTGGCCGGGTGCAGTTCCACAACGTCGGCATGGAAATGCATCTGGATCACGTCAGCTACGATCAGCTCGATAATGCCCACGCCCGGGGAGTGATTTCCAATTTAGCAGAACCGGTGCTGGAACTGGTAGTCGACGCGGATTCCTCGGCCGACCAGGCCCTGCGCACCTTTGTCGACACCCCGGTGGGCGATCGGTATCGCGAGGTGATCACCAACCTCCACGACCTGGGTGGCGCCGTCAGCGCCAAAATCGATATTCGAATGCCGCTGCAGCAGGCGTCGCCAGATCCCGAAGTCAACGTGATGGTCGATTTCTACAACGCCAGCGCGAAGTCCGACAACTGGGGGCTTGATCTGACTCAAATTAACGGCAGGCTTCGGGTTAACGATAAAGCGATCACGGCCGATCGGATCAGCGCCCGTTTTTTCGGGGATCCCGTGACGATCGACGTCAGGCCCGGCGAGTCGAGTGGGCGCACGCTGGTCAATGTCAATGGTATGCTGGAATCCAGGAATTTACTCAAGCGCATGCCGGACCGGTATAGCCGGGAGGTAAATGGCAAGAGCGACTGGCAGGTCATGCTCAGTTTCGCCGGTGAATCGCCTGCCGCCGGACAGCCCTATCTGCGGCTCAGCGCCGCGAGTAAGCTGTATCAGACGGCTATTACACTGCCAAAGCCTTTGACCAAACCCGCAGGGGATGCGACCCGCGTGTCCGCCGAGATAGATTTTTTCCCCGGGCGTATCGGTTTCAAGGCTAGCCTCGGTGCCGATATTCGCGCACGAGGGTGGCTTTCGCTCGACGCTGCAAAGAATATTTCCGTGGATAAGATGGATCTCGCGTTTGCATCCGAGTTGAGACCGAAGTCGGCTGCGGGGGTAAATCTCTACGGTTACGTCCCCGAGGTATCGATCAGCGACTGGGCGCAGGCTGTCGGTAACGTCGAAGCGGCCCCTTCGCTGCTGCGCAGCGTCGATATGAAGTTCGATCGGGTGCATGCCTTTAACCGCGTGTTCGACGAGGTAACGGTCGATGTCAGGCTGGCGGATTCGCAGTTTCTCGGCACGATCGAATCATCGCTGTTGAGGGGCAGTTTCCAGGCTCCGCAACAGCCGTCTGCGACCGACCCGCTGGTGATCGAGCTGGAGTACCTGAAACTGGAAAAACGGGAACAGCAATCCGATTACTCCAGGCTAAGGCCGGTTGATTTCGGGAGATTTCGTATCAGTTGTAAAGCGGTGGATTATCACGGCATTCCATTCAGCGATGTCGCCATGGAGGGACGCTCAGGCAACAATGTCCTTGCGATCGAGAAATTCAGGATGCGTCGTAATCGGGTTGCTGTGGCCGGAAGCGCCCAGTGGGAATTCGATCCGGCAAGCGGCGCGCATACTTCCATTGTCAGCACCAGCATAGAGGGCGAGAATTTTGGCGAGGCGATTGCAGGAATCGGTTTCGGTGATACCATGCGCGGTGGCAAGATAGTTTTCAAGGGCGAATTTTCGTGGCCGGGGCCGTTACCCGGATTCGAGCTCGATCACCTGGCCGGTAACGCCAGCCTGGAAATCAGGGACGGGGTGATGAATAACGTGGAGCCTGGCAGCGGCAGGTTCGTTGGTTTGCTCAGCCTGAGCGCATTGCCACGGCGCCTGTCGCTGGATTTTTCCGATGTCCTGATCAAGGGTATGGAATTCGAGGAGATAACCGGCGATTATCGAATCGAAAACGGCGTTCTCGAGACTTCCAATACCAGCATGGATGGACCCGCCGCCAGGATTCGGATTTCCGGGAAGACGGACCTTCTGAAACGCGATTATGACCAGGAAATCAAGGTAACGCCAAAGATCCGGCAGACCTTGCCGGTAATAGGCGCGATATCGGCGGGAAATGCCGTGGGATGGGGATTGCTGTTATTGCAAAACCTCTTTAAAAAGGCAATCGACGACGCGGTCGAAGTGGAATACCGGGTCACCGGCAGCTGGGATGATCCGCAAATCGAATTGGTAAAGGCAGTCGATGAGAATCAGCAGGAATTACCGGAATTTGGTCGCTAGCATAAGCCTGGCCTTGCTGCTGCCTGCAATCAGCAGCGTCGGCCTTGCCGCCAACTCGACCCGTATTTTTACGCTCAGCGCCGACGAATGGGCGCGTCCCCGCAGCGGTGAAGTCATACCGGAACTTGGCGCGGTGCGCGCGGCGGTCAGCTACTGGGGACGAGATGCGGATGCCATCGTGGTCATTCGCTATCCCGGTGAAGACACCGGGGAACTATGGGCGACCGAACTGCGCGACTGGTTGATTTCTCTCGGTGTGCCCTCAGATTACATCCGGCTG
>JAOTUD010000148.1 GCA_029864065.1 Gammaproteobacteria bacterium
CGGACGTAACCAACTACTTCCTGACCAATAATATTTCGGGCGCCTGGATCGGTTCGTTTTACGCCAACATGGATCGCTACAACGAACTGCCCGCCAACCTCAAGGAGCTGCTCAAGCTGACCATGGACAGCTCGCACTATTATCGCCAGTGGTGGTACTGGGGCGGCGAGGCGAGCCTGCGCGTCAACGGCACCAAGCTGAAACTGACGTCGATACCCGACAAGGAGTGGGACAAGGTCGAGGCGGCCGCGGTCAAGTTCTGGGACGAAATCGCGTCCGAGTCGCCGACCAAGGCCAAGGTCGTCAACATCTTCAAGCAGTACAACAAGGACATGGCGAAGGCCGGACGGCCATACCGCTACGGTTAAGCTTGATCCAGTAGAACCCGGGGGCGTATTCTATACGCCCCCCTTTTATTAATCCTGAACAGAAGAAGAAGATCATGCCAGGCAACCTGACAATGGAGGCGCTTAAGGAAAAAGTCGCTAACGGACAAATCGATACCGTCATCACCGCCATCCCGGATATGCAGGGCCGCCTGCTGGGCAAGCGCTTCCATGCCGAGTTTTTTATCGACAGCGCCTGGGAAGAAACCCACTGTTGCAACTACCTGGTGGCGACCGATCTCGAGATGTATACCGTCGACGGTTACGCGGCGACCAGCTGGTCGGCCGGATACGGCGACTATGTCATGAAACCGGACCTGGCGACGCTGCGGCTGCTGCCGTGGCTCGAGGGCACCGCGATGGTGACCTGCGACCTGCTCGATCATCATACCCACGCGCTGGTGCCGCACGCGCCGCGCTCGGTGCTCAAACAGCAGATTAACCGCCTGCAGGAGATGGGCCTCGAATCGGCGGTCGCGACCGAGCTCGAGTTCTTCGTGTTTCGCGAAAGCTTCGACGAGATGCGCGACAAGCGCTACCGCGACATGACGACGATCAGCCCCTACAACGAGGATTACCATATCTTCCAGACCACCAAGGAAGAAAGCCTGATGCGTACAATACGCAACGGCTTGCAGGGCGCCGGCGTCGGCGTCGAAAATACCAAGGGCGAAGCCGATCCCGGGCAGGCGGAGATCAACGTGCGTTACAGCGATGCGCTGGAAATGGCCGACAATCACTGCCTGGTCAAGAACGCGATCAAGGAAATCGCGTTTCTGAACGATCGCGCGGTAACCTTCCTCGCCAAGTGGAGCCACGACGCCGCGGGTTCGTCCAGCCATATTCACCAGTCGCTGGTATCGACCGTCGGCGCGCCGGTGTTTTACGACGCCGACGCCGAGTACGGCATGTCCGCGCTGATGCGTCACTACCTCGCCGGGCTGCTCAAGTATGCCAGCGACAACACTTTTTTCCTGGCGCCCTACGTGAATTCATACAAGCGCTTCATGGCCGGCACCTTCGCCCCGACCAAGGCAATCTGGTCGCTCGACAACCGCACCGCCGGTTACCGCGTGGTCGGCGACGGCACGCGTAACGTACGCGTCGAGTGCCGGGTTGGCGGCAGCGACCTGAATCCATACCTCGCGATCGCCGCGCAGATCGCCGCCGGCATCGCCGGCATCGAGAATAAACTCGAGCTGGAAAAAGAGTGCAAGGGTGACGCTTACCAGGCGCGCCGCGCGCGCGAAATACCTTCGACCCTGGCGCAGGCCGCTCAGGCGTTGAAGAAATCGAATATGCTGCGCGACGCGATGGGCTCCGACGTGGTCGATCACTACGTGCACGCGGCCGAATGGGAACTCGAGGATTTCAACAGCAAGGTCACCGATTACGAGGTTAGCCGGGGCTTTGAACGGGCTTGACACAGATTAATAAACAACGAGATAAACAGATGCAACTTACCGGAAACTGGTCCTACCCAACCGCCATTCGCTTTGGCGCCGGCCGGATCAAAGAGATCGCCGACGCCTGCAAAGCCGCGGGCATGCGTAAACCGTTGCTGGTGACCGACCGCGGCCTGGCCGGTTTGCCGATCACTGCCAATACCCTGGCACTGCTCGAGCAGGCCGGGCTCGGCAAAGCGATATTTGCCGACGTCGATCCCAATCCGAATGAAAAAAACCTTGAGGCCGGCCTCAAGGCATACCGGGATGGCGGGCACGACGGCGTGGTCGCTTTCGGCGGCGGCTCCGGGCTGGACCTCGGCAAGGTCATCGCCTTCATGTGCGGCCAGACCCGGCCGGTATGGGATTTCGAAGACGTCGGCGACTGGTGGACGCGCGCAGATGCCGACAAGATCGCGCCGATCGTCGCGGTGCCGACCACGGCCGGTACCGGTTCCGAGGTCGGTCGCGCCGGCGTGCTGTCGAACTCGGTAACCCACGAAAAGAAAATCATCTTCCATCCGCAGATCCTGGCCGCGGTCGTGATTTGCGACCCGGAACTGACGGTCGGCATGCCGGCGGCGATTACTGCCGGTACCGGCATGGACGCGTTTGCGCATTGCCTGGAAGCCTACTGCTCGCCGCACTACCACCCGATGAGCCAGGGTATCGCCGTCGAAGGCATGCGCCTGGTCAAGGAATACCTGCCGCGCGCCTACGCCGATGGCGGCGATCTCGAGGCACGCGCGCACATGATGTCCGCCGCCGCGATGGGGGCAACCGCTTTCCAGAAAGGGCTCGGCGCGATTCACGCGCTGTCGCACCCGATCGGCGCCTATTACAACAGCCATCACGGCACCACCAACGCCGTGGTGATGGCGCCGGTGCTCAAGTTCAACCGCGACGCCATCGAAACCCGGATCGGGGCGCTGGCCGCTTATCTCGGTATCGACGGAGGTTTCGATGGTTTTTATGACTTCGTGGTCGAGCTGAACCGATCGCTCGGCATCCCGGCCAACCTGACCGAACTCGGCGTGACCGATCCCGACCTCGACTGGCTGGTCGACTCGGCGCTAAAGGATCCGAGCGTCGGCGGCAACCCGGTTGCGATGGACCGGGACAACACCCGCCGGCTGTTCGAGGATTGCCTGTAAGTATTTCGGGGTGCTACTAGGGGATCAGAGTAACAGTGCCGGCAGTATCGAGGCAATAGAATCACGTCGGCTGCATTTTCGGTCTGCTCCCCATGACGGAACCTGGGAGGCCTAATCGAGGAGGCAGTACCGCCATCGCGAGATCCCCGCTTGCGCGGGGACGACGAACGAAACCTAGACTAATTTATCGCGCGGCGTTTCGCCGTTGAAGAAGGCTTCGATGTTTTCGACGACGCGCATCCCCATGGCCTTGCGGGTTTCCTGCGTGGCGCTGCCGAGATGCGGCAACAGCACGACGTTTTCCATTTTCAGCAAGCCGGGCGTGACCGCGGGTTCCTTCTCGAACACGTCGAGGCCGGCGCCGGCGATCTCGCCATTTTCGAGCGCGCTGATAAGCGCCACCTCATCGACGACATCGCCGCGCGCGGTATTGATCAGGAACGCGCCGGGTTTCATCGCCTTGAAGGCATCGGTCGAGATCAGGTGATAGGTTTCCTTACCCCCCGGACAATGCAGCGAGACGAAATCGGCCTGCGCGAACACTGCCTGCGGCGACGCGCAGAGGGTCGCGTTCAAACCGGCGATATCCTCGTCGCGCGGCGGGAAGGGATCGTGATAGATGATTTTCATATTGAAACCATGCGCGGCCCGCGCGGCGACCGCGCGCGCTATTCGGCCCATGCCGATCAGGCCGAGGGTCTTGCCGGTGACGCTGGTGCCCATCATGTGCGTCGGACGCCACCCGGTCCATTCGCCGTTGCGCAGGTGGCGTTCGCCTTCGCCGACGCGCCGCGCGACCGCGAGCAGCAGCGCCATCGCGAGGTCGGCGGTGCAGTCGGTCAGTACCTCGGGCGTATTGGTGACCGTCAGGCCCGCCGCCTTCGCGGCATCCAGATCGATATGGTTGAAACCGACGCCGTTGCTGCCGAGGATTTTCGCGCGAATATTATCGGCGCCAAGCACTTCTGCGGTCACCTTGTCGGAAACGGTCGGCAGCACCGCGTCGGCAGCACGCAGCGCATCCTGCAACTCCGCCACCGACATCGGATGATCGTCCTCGTTAAGCCGGGTATCGAATCGCTCGACCAGCACCTGTTCGACGTCGGGATGCCAGCGACGGGTAACTATGACTTTGGGTTTGGCCATTTAACTCTCCTCAAGTTTGTCGGTGATTTGATAATTGATAAAAACCGGCAATTGTAAAGGCGTCGCGCCTTTTTAACTATCGATAGATACCTGTTCGCGGTCGTTTGCGGGGGATTTCTCCCTTTCACCAAGGCGAAACGTCTCGGTATGAATCAGCTTCGCGCGCAGCGTGCGCGTGGAAATCAGCACCTCGAGCAGAAAGGCACTGAAGGCGAGGCTCAATATGATCATGCAGACGATGAACAGGACCGCGACGACGATCGCCACGTTGAACTGGAACAGGCTGCCGAGAAACAGGGCGACAATGACCAGGCATACCAGGATGGCGCTCAGCGTCGACATGCTGATCGCGAAGTAGCTTAAACGTATACGCCTGATCAGGCTCGCTCTTTCACCCTTGATCATCTGCTTGTGCGATTCGGATATATACTCCGACTCTGCCGCCTGCAGCGAGCGCGAACGGTCGATGGTGCGTCCCAGCCGATTGGTCAGCACTACCAGCAGGCCGGAAATACCGGCCAGCAGGAAAACCGGGGCCACGGCGATGTCGATGACGCTGGCGACCGTGGCAATGTTCCATTCGAGACTGTCCATGCGGGATCCTCAGGCCTGCTCGACCAGCTCCGGGTAGGCAAACAGCGACACGGCGCCGCCGGTGTGCAGGAGCACCAGGTTGTCGTCGGCACGGTAATCACCGCGATGCAACAGTTTCAGCAATATCGCGAAGGTCTTGCCGGAATAGGTCGGATCCAGCAGGATGCCTTCGCGTCTGGCCAGGTACCTGATCGCCGCGACGGTATCTTCGTTCGGCAGCCCGTAGCCGGGCGCCAGCATGCTGTCATCGCACAAAATTTCGTCGTCGGGTATTTCGGTATCGATGCCGAGTGTATCGATCACGGCCCGCAGCTTGGTTGCGACTCTTTGTTTCTGGCTTTGCGCATCGCGACGCACGCAGACGCCGTGCACCGGCGCGGCGCAACCGCTGGCCCTGACGCCGAGCAGGAAACCGCTATGCGTCGAGGCGGACCCCGATGGCACGATAAAACGCGCCGGTTCGATTTCGCGCTGTTGCAGTTGCGCGGTCAGTTCTTCCGCGCCATCGACATAGCCGAGCGCACCGTAGGGCGTATGCACGTTCGACAACGGGATCACGTAGGCTTTTCTGCCCTGCCGTGCGAGCTCGGCCGCGCGCCGCTCGAGCGCGTGATCGGCGCCCGCCTCGTCCTCGCCCTCGGGGTAGTAATGAATCTTCGCTCCCATGAGCCTGACCAGGTAGGGGTTTCCGGATTGATGGTACTCGGGTTGCTTGCGATCGACGCGGTGCTCGAGCTGGACCTCGACCTCGAGACCCATCTTGCGCGCCGCCGCAACCGTCATGCGCACATGGTTCGACTGCACGGCGCCGGTCGTCAGCAGGGTATCGGCGCCCTGCTGCAGCGCCTGGCCGATATAGAATTCGAGCTGGCGGCTCTTGTTGCCGCCGAAAGCGAGTCCGGTACAGTCGTCACGCTTGATCCAGACGTTGGTGGCGAATTCCGCGCTGACGTTGTTTAGCAGTTCCAGCGGAGTGGGCAGGTGGCTCAGTTCCACGCGTGGGAATTTTTCAGTCAGTGACATCGCCGGCACTCCGCTCAGTTAAGAATCTTGATCACGACTACTCCGCAGCAAACCAGGATCGCCGCGATGACGCGCTGGCGGCCGAACGGCTCGCGAAACAACAGGGTCCCTATCAAGGCTGCAAATATTACACTGGTTTCGCGCAACGACGAAACCATTGCCATCGGCGCCACGCCCATGGCATAGATCACCATCGCGTAGGCGGCGGCCGCGGCGAAAGCGCCGGCGCAAATCTTGCCCGGTTTCTTTCTGATGTAGCCGAACCATCCCGCCCGATCTCGCAGCAACAGCCAGCTTCCGATCGGAATCGGCTCGAGGATGAACAGCCAGATGATATAGCTGAACGGATTGCCCGCCGCCCTGACCCCCATGCCGTCGGCAACCGTGTAGGCCGCGATCAGCACCGAAGTAGCCAGGCCCCAACCGAGGGCCGCGGAGGAAATCTTGCCGAGCGCACCGCCGGCAAAGGTAATGCTGATCAGCCCGGCGCTGACCAACCCGATGCCGAGCATCGCACCCGGGCTGACGTATTCGCCGGCGAGCAGGGCCGCGCCGAGTAAGACCAGCACCGGCGCGAGGCCGCGAAACAGCGGGTATACCTGCGACAGGTCGCCGCTCCTGTAGGAATTCGACAACGTCACGTAGTAAAGCGTATGGATAACCATCGAAGCGAGCAGCATGGGCCAGCTCGCCGCCAGCGGGATCGGAAACAGGAACAGCAGCGGCAGGCAGCAAAGGGCGCTGACCAGGCGGTAGGACGCGATACTGAATTGCGGTGTGCCGCCCGATTTCGCCATCGCGTTCCAGCCGGCGTGCAGCAGCGCGGCCAGCAATACCAGGCCAGCAATAAACGGCGTCATCTAATGACCCCCGTTAATTCCGGGGACACAATACTTAACTCGGTTTCGGGGACACAATACCCAATCAAATTAAGTATTGTGTCCCCGGAACTATCGGCCGCATTGTGGCGCGGGTCAGGTTGCCGCGGCGGGTGTCGGCGACGGGCTCGACTCGTCGCGCTGGCGGCGCTTTTGCAGAATTATGATCAGCGCGAGCAGCAGGACTGCCGGTATGTAGAATACTTCCTTGTAGATGCGATCGGCATGCTGGCGAACCTCGGCGAC
>JAOTUD010000149.1 GCA_029864065.1 Gammaproteobacteria bacterium
TTACGCGATCCTGAATTGGATTCAGGATCGCGTAAACCGCGTGGCGGCGTTTGCGATACTTGCCGCCGTCGGCCATGTACTGATCTTCCTCGAGCCGGCTCCAGCTGTTCAGAAAAACTTCGTCGCTGCCGATCGGCGCGGCCACGATTGCAGACAGCAGGTCGATCGCCTGCGCGGATTCGATGAACAGGAAGTCATCCTGGACCAGGCGCTCAACAATGTCGGCGATTTGCAACCCCGGTAGCCTCTGCCAATCAGTCCGGCAACGGCTCGAAAAACCGCGCAAACCGTTTGCTGACGGTCATCTCAGAAAACGGGTGGTCACGAAACGATCATAACTATCGAGCGCTTTTTCGAGTTTTCCGTAGGCTACGAAAAAATCCGCGAGATCCTTGCTGTATGCGGGCACGAGGGCGCCTAGCCAGTCGTCGGTTTTCTGGTCCATTGCCGTGGGAAAGGTGAATCCATCGAGCGTGCGTTTAACGCTGTCGGGATCCATCTGCGCGGCGCGGGCGATAGCCGCGCGCATCGGCTCCGGATTCTTTTTCCAGTGTTTATTGGAAGCTTCGACGACGTCCATGAAAGCCTGCACGATTTCCGGGTGCTCGTCGAGAAACACATTCGGCACCGTCACCGTATCGAACAGCTTGAGGCCGATCTGCGCCTGCTCCGCACCGGTCATCAATGGTTTCCCTAGCGTCGAAATGGCGCGCAGGGCCCCGCCCGAGGCGCAGGCCATTACCACGTCGCCATGCTGCAGCGCGGTGGCGCTAGCGGTGCCGTCGGCTGTCCCCACGATTTCAACCAGCGACTCATCGACACCGAGATGCGCCAGCACCCTGAGCAGCCGATAGTGGCTAACGCTGCCGATCCGAAGCGCGACTTTTTTACCCTGTAGCTCGGCCGCGTTATCGCGCGTGATCCCGGCATCGTCACGCACGATGCAATTATCGTTATCGTGATAGCCGACGGCGATGCCGACCATGGTCAGCTCGAGGCCCTGGGTGACGCCCACCAGGAACGGGACGTGCCCCTGCGCATAGGCGATCTGTAGTTGGCCCGCGGCGAGCGCGGCGTTCATGTCGTTGCCGCTGACGAAAGGAACCCAGTTGACCGCGAGCCCGAGCGCACCGTCGAAAGTCTTCTTGTTCTGGGCGAACAGCGCAGGCGTCGGCCATTGCAGTAAATAGCCCACGGAAATTTCCGTAAGCCTGTGCTCTGCCGCGCTGACGGCCGCGCCGGCAAAACCCGCGCACAGCGCAAAAATGAAAATCAGGCAACGCTTCATGGGCTGGGGATTATCCCCGTTGCCGCCTACATTGCAAGATTCCCGAGCGCAACATCCATCGAAGCGATGATTTCGTCGATATCGTCTTTGGTGCAAATCAGCGCCGGGCTCAGGCACAGCGTGTTGTTAAACCGCGGCAAGCTGCGATTGGTGCGCCCGATCATAACCCCCTGCTTGAGGCAGTCGCCAACCACGCCAGCCACCACGCCCTCGTCGAGCGGCTCCCGGGTCGCGCGGTCCGTGACCAGTTCGGCGCCGCAAAACAGGCCCTTGCCGCGCACGTCGCCGATGACGGCGTGCTTGTCCTTGAGTTCGTGCAACCGACCCATCAGGTAATCGCCCATCCTGTTGACGTTATCGAGCAGGTTTTCTGCCTCGATGATGCGCATGTTCTCGAGCGCCGCCGCGGGCCCGCCGGCGCAGCCGCCGAAGGTGCTGATATCGCGGAAGTAGTGCAGTTTGTCGCTCGGCTCGGCGAGAAATTCGTTGAACAGGTCCTCGGTGGTCACCATGACCGAAATCGCCGCGTAGCCGCTGGCGACGCCCTTGGCCATCGTCACGATGTCGGGCTTGACGTTGTAATGCTGGTAACCGAACCACTTGCCGGTACGGCCCATGCCGCAGACCACCTCGTCGATATGGATCAGCACGCCGTACTTGCTGCAGATTTCCTGCACGGTTTCCCAGTAACCCTCCGGCGGCACGATGACGCCGCCGCCGGCGGTAATCGGTTCGAGGCAGACCGAACCGATCGTATCGGGATCTTCCGCGAGAATAACCTTTTCCAGGTCCTTCGCCGCCTGCACGCCGTAATCGGGGTCGTCGCCACGCGCATCGCGGTAGGCAAGGCAGTGCGGAATTTCGACGAAACCCGGGGTAAAGGGACCGTATTGATCCTTACGCTGCGCCTGGCCGCCGGCAGAGAGGGTTGTGATCGTGGTGCCGTGGTAATCGCGGTCGCGGTAGACGATCTTGTGTTTCTTGCCGTCGTTCTTCAGCGCGGCGAGCTGACGAACCAGTTTGAAGCCTTTTTCGTTGGCCTCTGATCCGGAGTTGGCATAGTAAACGCGGCTCATGCCCGGCATCTTGTCGACCAGCTTTTCGGCGAACTGGGCGCCCGGAATATTGCCCGCGGAGTTTGCGAAGTAGCACATCCTGGCGATCTGGTCGCGCACCGCGTCGGCGATGCTCTCGCGGCCGTAGCCGACGTTCACGGTCCAGACGCCGCCGGATACGGCGTCGAGGTATTCGCGGCCGTTGTGATCCTTGACGCGCATACCCTTGCCCTCGACGATGACCATCGGGTCGGTCGACTGCCAGGGTTTATGCTGCACCAGGTGATGCCACAGGTGATTCCTGTCGCTACCGACAATTTCACTGATATTTTCGGGTTTCATCGCAGTCTCCGCGCCAACTGGCGATCCTAAATCGGTTAAGGGAATCAGAGGCTAAATTGAATCGAACAGGTTACAATAGAGCCAGATTACTCCTATCTATGAGACCAATTTAACAGGGCATGCAAAACCGCGGCGACAACATGATGTGGGGCCAGCTGTTCCGACTTTCCGGGGACCGGAAAATCAGCTACCAGCGCCAGCTGCGCGAAATGATCGTCAGCGCGATTCTCGACGATAAGCTGCCGCTCGAGGTGCCGCTGCCGTCGTCGCGCGAACTCGCGCGTCACCTCGGCGTGGCGCGCAATACCGTGGTGCTCGCCTACCAGCAGCTGATCGACGAGGGTTACCTGGTGGCGCGTGAGCGCAGCGGTTACTACATCGACAAGACCATGCTCGACGGGCGCGTGCGCGTCGAGCCGCTCAGGTTCGACGGCGAGCGGCAGCCGCCGGACTGGAACCGGCATATCAAGTTCCACCCGTCGCAGCAGCGCAATATCGTCAAGCCGCTGGACTGGAAGAAGTACCCCTACCCGTTCCTGTTCGGGCAACTCGACCCCGACCTGTTTCCGGTGGCCGACTGGCGTGAATGCTGCCGCCAGGCGCTCAGCGTCAGCGATATACAGGATGTCACGCCGGATCGCATCGATACCGACGACCCGCTGCTGATCGAGCAGATCCAGGCGCGCATCCTGCCGCGCCGCGGGGTGTGGGCCGCGCGCGACGAAATCCTGATCACGATGGGCGCGCAGCAGGCGCTGTATATTCTCGCCGACCTGCTGATCGAGCAGGGCACCCGCGTCGGCATGGAAAACCCGGGCTATCCCGACGCGCGCAATATTTTCGAGCTCAAGTCGCCGCGCATGGTGCCGCTCGCGGTCGACGAACTCGGGGTCGTGCCCGGCGATGAGATGAACGCCTGCGAGTTTGTTTATACGACGCCGAGCCACCAGTCGCCGACCACGGTGACGATGCCGCTGGAACGCCGCGAGCTGCTGCTCAAGCAGGCTGAGGAGCACGACTTCCTGATCATCGAGGATGACTACGAAAGCGAAATCAATTTTGTCGGCGAACCGACGCCCGCGCTGAAGAGCCTGGACGCGACCGGGCGCGTCATCTACGTCGGCAGCCTGTCGAAGACGCTCGCGCCCGGGCTGCGCCTCGGTTACATGGTCGGTTCGAAGAAGTTGATCGAAGAGGCGCGCGCGCTGCGCCGCCTGATGGTGCGCCATCCGCCCGCCAACAATCAGCGTATCGTCGCGCTGTTCCTGTCGATGGGTCACCACGATTCGCTGATTCATCGGCTCAGCCAGACCTACGAGAATCGCTGGCAGGTGATGGGCAAGGCGCTCAACAGGCACCTGCCGGAATCGTCGCGCATCCCGTCCTTCGGCGGCACCTCCTACTGGGTCGAGGGGCCCGCGCGGCTCGATACACGCAAGCTCAAAGAGCAGGCGCGCAAGGCCGGCATCCTGATCGAATCGGGCGATATCTGCTTCATGCAGGACGATCCGCCGCAGAACTTCATCCGTCTCGGCTACTCGTCGATCTCGGCGAAGCAGATCGAACCCGGCATCCGCAAGCTCGCCGCGCTGATCCACGACATGATCTGACGTCGTCGCCAGTCTGCAGCGACTATATATTTCTCGCAGAGACGCGGAGATCGCAGGGTTCGCGGCGGAATCAAGCAGGATGCCGAGTAACCCTTGACTACGACGCCTGCAGGGTCCGCCTGCGCCGAACCGCGCAATCCTTGTCGTAAAATCCAGTCCAGATGGACACCGGCTCAGGCTCGACATCATGTAGAAACGTCATTGCGGCCTCCGAGCCGCAATCCATCACAACTGTATCCTCGGAAGTACTCCGGAAAGCTCAAGGGCTTTGCGGCTGATGTCGTACCCCCGAATAATGGATGCCAGCCTGGAGGCCGGCATGACGTTTTTACCGGCAATCACTGACCTTTCCCTGCGATCCCTGCGAACTCTGCGCCTCTGCGAGAAACACCCTGCGCTCCCAGCGACCCTCTGGTCCCCGCCGGCCCGGGAGAAAAATCCTGCCCCGATAACCGGCATATGAAAACTGGCATCAAGAATAGATCGCAACTGGTACTACCACGAAACCGCGGTTGGCTTATTTTAGCCGGCCACCTGATTTAGACCCGGTCCCGAGGAAAACGCTATGAAAATGACGACTGAAGAGGCATTTATCAAGGTTCTGCAGATGCACGGCATCGAGCACGCTTTTGGAATTATCGGCTCTGCAATGATGCCGATTTCGGACCTGTTCCCGCAAGCGGGCATCAAGTTTTGGGACTGCGCGCACGAGTGCAACGCCGGTATGAGCGCCGACGGCTACACCCGCGCCAGCGGCAAGATGTCGATGGCGATAGCGCAAAATGGCCCCGGCATTACCAACTTCGTGACGCCGGTCATGACTGCCTTCTGGAACCACACCCCGCTGCTGCTGGTCACCCCGCAGGCAGCCAACAAGACCATCGGCCAGGGCGGCTTCCAGGAAGTCAGGCAAATGGAAATCTTCGAAAACTGCGTTTGCTACCAGGAAGAAGTGCGCGATCCGACCCGCATCGCCGAGGTATTGAACCGCGTCATCGAAAACGCGTGGCGCGGCTCTGCGCCGGCGCAGATCAACGTGCCGCGCGACTACTGGACCCAGGTGATCGATATCGAGTTGCCGCAGGTGGTGCGCCTCGAGCGTTCGCCCGGCGGCGCGCAGGCGATTGCCGAGGCGGCGAAACTGCTATCGGCGGCGAAATTCCCGGTGATTCTGAACGGCGCCGGCGTCGTGCTCGGTGGCGCGATCGGAGCCTCGAAGCAGCTGGCGGAGCGTCTCGATTCACCGGTGTGCTGCAACTATCAGCACAACGACGCGTTCCCGGGTTCACACCCGCTGGCCGCGGGCCCGCTCGGCTATAACGGTTCCAAGGCGGCGATGGAATTGATCGCGAAGGCCGACGTCGTGCTCGCGCTCGGCACCCGGCTGAATCCGTTTTCGACGCTGCCCGGTTACGGCATCGATTACTGGCCGAAGACCGCCAAGATTATCCAGGTGGACATCAACGCCAGCCGCATCGGCCTGACCAAGAAGGTCGACGTCGCGATCCAGGGTGATGCGAAGCGCGTTGCCGAGCAGATCCTGGCGCAACTGTCCGACGGCGCCGGAGATGCGGGCCGCGAGACCCGCAAGGCGCTGATCGCCGAGACCAAAGACAACTGGCAGCGCGAACTGGCGGAAATGATTTACGAGGAAGACACCGACGAAGGCATCACCTGGAACGAGCGCGCGCGCAAGCGCGATCCGGAGCGCATGTCGCCACGCCAGGCCTGGCAGGCGATCATGCAGGCGATGCCGGAGCACGCGATGATGTCGTCCGACATCGGCAACAACTGCGCCATCGGCAACGCTTACCCGAGCTTCGAGGATGGCCGCAAGTACCTCGCGCCCGGCCTGTTCGGCCCCTGTGGCTATGGCCTGCCGTCGATTCTCGGCGCCAAGATCGCACGTCCCGACGTGCCCGCGATCGGCTTTGCCGGTGACGGCGCGTTCGGTATCGCGATGAACGAAATGACCGCCTGCGGTCGCAACGAATGGCCGGCGATCACGATGATCATCTTCCGCAATTACCAGTGGGGCGCGGAAAAGCGCAATACCACGCTGTGGTACGACGATAACTTTGTCGGCACCGAACTCAACGTCGGCGTCGAATACGCGAAGGTCGCCGATGCCTGTGGCCTCAAGGGCGTCAAGGCGGAAACCATGGCAGGCCTCACCGCGGCGTTGAAAACCGCGGTCAAGGAACAGATGGAAGACAATGTCACGACATTTATCGAGGTGGTGCTGAACCAGGAACTGGGTGAGCCCTTCCGTCGCGATGCGATGAAGGCGCCGGTCGCGGTGGCCGGCATCGATCCGAAGGACATGCGTCCGCAACAGGGCACTTGAGGCAACAGTCACCCCGTGAAGTAACCGTCACCCTGGCGCCTACGCGGCTTTAGGACCTGTCGGTCCCGCTTGCGCCGGGGTCCATCCAGCAACGGGAAGCCTAAACGGCTTCCCGCTTCTTTTTGCCCGCATAATTTTTGGTCAGATCAAAAACTAGCCATTAATTGTTGATCTGACCAAAAATTATATCGCCTGGATCTTGCCACCACGGGGACTCAGG
>JAOTUD010000150.1 GCA_029864065.1 Gammaproteobacteria bacterium
AAGTGCGTTCTTTTCGGTAGAACCGGCCTCGATCAGCAACAAGCCATCGCGGGCGTTCAAAACCCGTAGCTGGTTGGCAAGGGCGATCAGGTGCCCATCCGACAAATCGGCGAGTGGCCTGATGCGCCGCAGGGTCGAGACATCCGGCAACCTGGTATCGTTCACGCCGGCGAATTTACGTAGTTTTATCAATTAGACATCCTACCCGGTATGCCGCGATAGCCGCCAGCACAATCCCCGAACGCTTACCTTCGTCCGACTCGACACCCTGTCTGGCCCCCGACGATTTCGCATCCGGCAGGGCGCAGACAAGGGTTCGAGCAGAGAATCGAATCATTATCGCCGATCCCGAGGCAGCGGATCATGATGGCGTTCACTATTTTATTTCCTCGCCCGATTTATACCAGCCCAGGCGCTTATGCAGCGCGACGACTTCGCCAACCAGGATCAGCGTCGGTGCGCGCACCTCGTGTTCGGCGATTATTCCCGGCAGCGTGTCGAGGTCTCCGATAAAAACCCGCTGTTGCGCCATCGTGCCCTTTTCGATCAGCGCCGCAGGCGTATCGGCGGCGCGCCCGTGCGCTTTCAGCGAGCTGCAGATTCGCTCGACGTTTTCGAGCCCCATGTAAAACACGACGGTCTGGTTGGCGTGGCTCAGCATTTCCCAGTTGAGCTGGTCTTCCCCTTCGCGCCGATGACCGGTGACGAAAATACAGGCCTGCGAATAATCGCGGTGCGTCAGCGGAATACCGGCGTAGCTGGCGCAGCCCGAGGCCGCGGTTATGCCCGGCACCACCTGGAATTCTATATTCTCGTCGATCAGCTCGGCGATTTCCTCGCCGCCGCGCCCGAAGATGAAAGGGTCGCCCCCCTTTAACCTCAGCACGCGCTTGCCCTGCTTCGCCAGCCGCACCAGCAGCTGGTTGATATTTTCCTGCGGGATGGCGTGGTTCGACTTCGCCTTGCCGGCATAGATCTTCTCGGCATCGCGGCGCACCATGTCGAGAATCGGCGCGGAAACCAGGCGGTCGTAGACTACGACGTCAGCCTGTTGCATCAGGCGCGCCGCCCTGAAGGTAATCAGGTCCGGGTCGCCCGGCCCGGCGCCGACGAGGTAAACCTCGCCCCTGAGCGCATCGACGTCGAATCCTGCAAGTTCCTGTTGCAGGAGTTTGCGCGCGTCGTCGCCGCGGCCCGCAAAAACGAGCTCGGCAACCTGCCCGTCCAGAATCGATTCCCAGAAGCGCCGCCTCGATTCCACCTCGGGCAGCGCCCGTTTGACCGCCTCTCGATTAGCCTCGGCGAGCTTTGCGAGATCGCCGTAGGCGCCAGGAATGCAGCTCTCCAGCTTGGCGCGCAGCATGCGCGCCAGCACCGGCGACACGCCGCCCGTCGAAATCGCGATCTGGACCGGATCGCGATCTATCATCGACGGCATTATAAAACTGCAAAGATCGGGGTTATCGACCACGTTGACCGGGATATTGCGCGCCTGGGCCAGGTTCGAAATCCCGGCGTTGACGTCGGCATCGTCGGTCGCGGCAATAACGCAGACGACATCTTGCAAGTCTTCCTCGCGGAACTCGCGCTGTTCGAACTCGAGCCTGCCATCGACCGTCATTTCGCGCACCCGATCTCCGACTTCGCTGGCAACTACCCGCACCCGGCCGTTCGCCTTCAATAACAGCTCGGCCTTGCGCGCGGCGATAGCGCCTCCGCCGACGACCAGGCACTGTCGGTCGCTAATATTGTAAAAAACGGGTAGAAATTTCATCAGTTCATATTCCTCCGCGCCGATTATATGCCGACCGCCCGGATTACTGAATCTTCACAATGGGGGATAAAAAAAGCCCGCGTAGGCGGGCTTTTCAACGAGTAGTCGCGGCGCGTCTACTGGTTTTTCTGACGATAATTTTCGATCGCCGCCGAGATTGCATCTTCGGCCAGCACCGAGCAGTGGATCTTGACCGGCGGCAGCGCAAGCTCCTGCGCGATTTGCGTATTCTTGATTTGCGAGGCCTCGTCGAGGCTCTTGCCCTTGACCCATTCGGTGACCAGCGAACTGGACGCGATCGCCGAGCCGCAGCCGTAGGTTTTGAACTTGGCGTCCTCGATAATACCGTCCTTGCCGACCTTGATTTGCAGTTTCATGACGTCGCCGCAGGCCGGGGCGCCGACCATGCCGGTTCCAACCGACTGATCGTCTTCGATAACGCCAACGTTGCGCGGATTTTCGTAATGATCGAGTACTTTTTCACTGTATGCCATTTGTTACACCTCTAGTTTGCGGCGCCTAATGCGCCACCCATTCAACAGAATTCAGATCTATACCATCTTTGTACATATCCCAAAGCGGTGACAAATCACGGAGTTTTGCGACCGCGGCACGCACCAGCTCGATCGTGTAGTCGATTTCTTCAGCGGTGGTGAAGCGGCCGATGGTAAAGCGGATCGAGCTGTGCGCAAGTTCGTCGTTGCGGCCGAGGGCACGCAGTACGTAAGACGGCTCGAGGCTTGCGGAAGTACAGGCAGAACCCGACGACACCGCGAGATCGCGCAGCGCCATGATCAGCGACTCGCCCTCGACGAAGTTGAAGCTGATGTTCAGGTTACCGGCGATGCGATGCTCCATATCGCCGTTGACATAGACCTCTTCCATGTCCTTGAGGCCGTCGTAGAGCCGGTCGCGCAGCATGCGAATGCGCTCGTTCTCGGTTGCCATTTCTTCCTTCGCGATGCGAAAGGATTCGCCCATGCCGACGATCTGGTGTGTCGGCAGCGTGCCCGAGCGCATACCGCGTTCGTGGCCGCCACCGTGCATTTGCGCTTCGAGACGCACGCGCGGCTTACGCCTGACGTAGAGCGCGCCGATGCCCTTGGGGCCGTAAGTCTTGTGCGCGCAGAAAGACATAAGGTCCACTTTCATTCTTTCCAGATCGATATCGACCTTGCCGGTAGACTGCGCCGCATCGACGTGAAAAATAACCCGGTGCTCGCGCGCGATTTCGCCGATTGCATCGATATCCTGGATCACGCCGATTTCGTTATTGACGTGCATAACCGAGATCAGGATCGTCTGCTCGGTGATAGCCGCCTTCAGTCTGTCGAGATCGACAAGACCGTTTTCCTCGGGATCGAGATAGGTAACCTCGAATCCTTCTCGCTCGAGCTGACGGCAGGTATCGAGCACCGCCTTGTGTTCGGTCTTGACGGTAATGATGTGATTGCCTTTCTTGCGATAAAAGTGCGCCGCACCCTTGATCGCGAGGTTATCCGCTTCGGTCGCGCCGCTGGTCCAGACGATTTCGCGTGGGTCGGCATTCACCAGGTCGGCGACATTCTTGCGCGCCTCTTCCACGGCTTCCTCCGCGGTCCAGCCGAACTTGTGGCTGCGCGACGCGGGATTGCCAAAGTCGCCCTCGAGCGTCAGGTAGTGCGCCATCTTGTCGGCGACCCGCTTGTCAAGCGGCGTGGTCGCGCTGTAGTCAAGGTAGATGGGTAGTTTGATGTCACTCACTGCTGTATTCTCCTTTAGGCAATCGCCTGGGGACGATTGATAAAACGTCCGTACTGGATGTCCTGCTTTTTCACCAGTTCACTTATATCTGGTCGGTTAACGTATTGATCAAGCTTGATGTCGCTCAAAAATCGATAAAGGTTGCAGGAAAGCTCGTACCAGAGTTGGTGCGTCAGGCATTTTTCTCCCTGCGAACAGTTACCCTTGCCGCCGCACTTGGTCATGTCGAGTTTTTCGTCTACCGACGCGATGATGTCGGCGACCGATATCTGGCCGGCGGGACGCGCCAGCCGGTAACCGCCACCGGGACCCCTGACACCTTCGACGAGGCCCCCTTTGCGCAGTTTTGCGAACAGCTGTTCGAGGTAGGACAAGGAGATACCCTGGCATTGCGATATGTCCGCCAGGGTTACCGGGCCGACTCGTTCGTGCAACGCGATGTCCATCATCGCGGTTACCGCGTAACGGCCTTTGGTAGATAAACGCATGAGAAACTCGTAATTCCTGACTAAATTAGTCAGGAATTATATCGATGCCTCGATTCAGGTCAAGATGTATTTGAAAAGGCTCGGTTTGAATTTATTTAATAATTCAATTTATGAGTTCAATTGATTTAATATCAATGACTTAAAGGGGATAATTAAAGTTAAATATTACCTGTCTTCAAATGCCGCATCGGGTGAAAATAATGCCCCTGGTAAAGGCAATAACCGAGCCACTTGTACAGGAAACGATTCATCAGCCATTTTTGCTCGATCATGTCGGCGAGGTAAAGCGGGCCCCGGCTGCGCGAATGCAAATGCTGCACCTCGACCACGCGCGCGTCATGGTAAACCTTGAGGTGCAGATCGGGTTCGCACAGCGTCTTGCCGTCGTCATCAAACTGGTAGGTCATGCGCAGCATCGTCGTGTACTTGCAGCGCTCGGTAATCGACATGAACAGATCCTGGTGTTCGGGCACCGATGAAATCATTTCGTCGGCGACGCATAGGTCCGGAGCGATAATGCGCAAGCGCAGATAATTTTGCTCGTACAGTTCCATCAGTCCCGCGAAACTGCGCGCGTTGGCGGACCGTCCCTTGCGGACCGGTGCGAGATCAAGTAACACTGGTGCGCTCCATGCTAAGCAAGAGGTAACGCAATTGCCGGTAAGACTGGATCGAATCGAAGCGATCGGGGTTCAATATCAGGGTCCTGTTTTCGTGTTTGTCGATGAGTCTAAGAATAGCAAACCACCGGGTGGCGTAAACCTTGTATTTACAGTAAAAGTATGGTTGTCCCGCCTGTTCGAATTCGATCGATTCGCCTCGCGGATCCGGCTTGAGGCGGGCGTATCCCTGCCGCATCAACTGCCTGGATTCGCGCAGCGCAAGCAGTCCTGTCAGCACCACCGCGGACAGCATCATCGGCGCGGGTTCGATATAGATCGCCAGCACCAGTCCCGCGAGCCCGTGACCGAGCAACAACAGGACTAACTGGGTAGCCGAAGGGCGGATCTCGAAGTATTTCTGCACACCAACATTCCCTGTTAATCGTTTCTCGACATGCCGCGCAGAAAGACTACAAGGCTTGCCTGCGCGTCATTCTGCACCTGCCTGCGTCCGAGCAGCAGGCCGTAAAGTTCGGGATCCGGCAATTCCAGCAGGTCCCTGAAAAGAGACTGCTCCTCGCTGCTGGCAGCTTCGTAATACCGCTCCAGGTAGCGGCTCATGACAAGGTCGAGCTCTTTCATGCCGCGACGGCATAACCAGCGTAAGCGCGATAGTTCCGACACTGCGGCGCCAACCCCGGGACTAAATCTTGCGCTGCACCATCAGCATCTTGGTGGCGGCGATCGCCTTGGCCGGATTCAGCCCCTTCGGGCATACCTTGGTGCAATTCATGATCGTATGGCAGCGGTAGAGTTTAAACGGATCCTCGAGTTCGTCGAGGCGCTCTCCGGCCGCTTCGTCGCGGCTATCGACGATCCAGCGATACGCGCTCAGCAGCGCCGCGGGGCCGAGATAACGTTCGCTGTTCCACCAGTAACTCGGGCAACTGGTCGAGCAGCAGGCGCACAGAATGCATTCGTAAAGCCCGTCCAGTTTCTCGCGATCCTCGCGCGACTGCAGTCGCTCGCGATCGGGCGGCGCCGGGGTATCCGTTTTCATCCACGGCTCCACCGACGCCAGCTGGGCGTAAAAATTCGTCAGGTCCGATACCAGGTCCTTGACCACGGGCTGATGCGGCAGCGGGTAGACCTTGACGTCGCCCTTGATTGTCGCGATAGACTGCGTACAGGCGAGCGTGTTGCCCCCGTCTATGTTCATCGAGCAGGAGCCACAGATCCCCTCACGGCAGGAACGCCGCAGCGACAGGGTGGAATCCATTTCGTCCTTTATCTTGAGCAGCGCGTCCAGCACCATCGGGCCGCAATTGTCGAGGTCCACCTCGAAGGTGTCGGTACGAGGGTTTTCGCCGCTGTCCGGATCGTAACGATATACCACGAACCGCCTGACGTTGGTTGCACTGTCGGACGCCTTGAAGTGCTTGCCCTGCTTGACCACGGAGTTGGCGGGTAGAGTAAATTCAGCCATCTTGATTAATTCCTTACGACTCTAGTAGACACGCTTTTTCGGCGGGATAACGTCGCACTCGTTGCTCAGCGTGAACATGTGCACCGGGCGATAGTCGAAACTGGCCTGCCCCCTTGCGTCGATCCAGGAAAGGGTATGTTTCATCCAGTTGTCGTCATCGCGCTCGGGATAATCCTCGCGCGCATGGCCGCCACGGCTCTCGGTCCTGTGCAGCGCGCTCTGAATCGTCGCCTGGGCCTGCAGCAGCAGGTTTTCGAGCTCGAGGGTTTCGACCAGGTCGGTATTCCAGATCAGGCTGCGATCGTTGACGCCCACATCGTCGAAGCTGTCGAAGATAGCGTTCATCTTGTCGACCCCTTCTTGCAGCGAATCGCCGGTACGGAACACGGCCGCGTGCTTCTGCATATCACGCTGCATGTCATTCCTGATTTTCGCGGTTCCGATCGCACCCGAGGCGTTGCGCAATCGATCGAATCGATCCAGGATGGCGTCGCAGGCGTCGGCGGCCAGCGGCTTGTGAGAGGCGCCCGGTCTGATGGTTTCGGCGGCCCGCAACGCGGCGGCGCGACCGAACACGACGATATCGAGCAGCGAATTCGAACCCAGTCGGTTGGCACCATGCACGGAGACGCAAGCGGCTTCCCCGATAGACATCAAACCCGGTACGACGGAGTCCGGATCCCCATCCTTGAGCGTCACCACCTCGCCGTGGTAGTTGGTCGGGATGCCGCCCATGTTGTAGTGCACGGTCGGCAGCACCGGGAT
>JAOTUD010000151.1 GCA_029864065.1 Gammaproteobacteria bacterium
TCAATTATCTTCCCGCGGGATGACAAATAGAGCAAGGCATCCCGAGAGTTACCCACTGGCATTACCTTGATTATCCCCGCGCCCCCTGCTGTCCCCGCCGTCCCCGCGAGAAACGATGCGCCGAAACATGGCTGTTATTGCTACCAGGCGAAGTGGGGGCGGGTACGGTTCGCGAATGCAACCAGCGACAGCATGACCGGAACCTCGACCAGCACGCCGACAACGGTGGCGAGCGCCGCGCCCGAGTTCAGCCCGAACAGGCTGATCGCGACGGCGACCGCCAGCTCGAAGAAATTGGAAGTGCCGATCAGCGCGGCCGGCGCCGCCGTGTCGAACGGCACCCGCCACAGGTAGGCCCAGCCGTAGGCGACCGCGAAGATCGCGTAACTCTGGATCAGTAGCGGGATCGCGATCAGCGCGATCACCAGCGGCTTGTCAATGATGGTCTGCGCCTGGAACCCGAACAGCAGGACCACGGTCGCGAGCAGGCCCATCACCGAGAACGGCTTGATGCGCGCGGTGAAGTCGGCGATGTGTTCATGGTTGCCCGAGCTATCCAGAAGCTTACGCGTCACGTAACCGGCGGCAAGCGGGATTACGACATAAAGCACCACCGACAGCAGCAGCGTTTCCCACGGCACGACGATATCGGTCACGCCGAGCAGCAGCGCCGCGATCGGCGCAAACGCAAACACCATGATGATGTCGTTGATCGAAACCTGCAGCAGCGTGTAGTTGGCGTCGCCGCGCACCAGCTGGCTCCAGACGAACACCATCGCCGTGCACGGCGCGACGCCGAGCAGTATCATGCCGGCAATGTATTCCTGCGCCGTTTGCGGATCCACCAGTCCCGCGAACACGTGCTCGAAGAACAGGATCCCGAGCGCCGCCATGGTGAAGGGTTTTACCAGCCAGTTGATCACCAGCGTGATGCACAGCCCGCGCGGCTTCCTGCCGACGTCCTTCAGCGATGCGAAATCGACGTTGACCATCATCGGGTAAATCATGATCCAAATGAAGACCGCGACGACGAGGTTGACGTTGGCGTACTCGAAACCGGCGACTACCTGAAATAATTGCGGCAGCGCCACGCCGCAGACGACGCCGGTTAGGATGCACAGTCCTATCCAGACAGACAGGTAACGTTCGAAAAAGCTCATCGCAGGGTCAGACGAGGTAGTCCATGCGTTGTCGGTCTTCCGTCTAGCAGCAGTTCGAGCCGGATTTCACCCGCGCCTGCTCGACCTTCGGGCGATCGCAGCAGGCCGACGACTGGCCGGCAGGAAGGATCTCGTCGGTGCCGTAAACCGGGCTCTGGCCGCGGGTCAGAAATGTTTCCCAGGCGATACCTTCGGGATCGAAGATCCAGCTTTTCTCTGACTGCGCGTAACAGCAGACGGTTTCGCCCTGCTCGATCACCACCGCGTCGCCTGCGGTCTTGAGGCGGCCGTAGACTTCGCTGAGTTCGGCCTCGTCTTCGGCCTGGATGCCGAAATGGTCGACGCCTTTTTGTGCGCCGTGCGTGGTAACCGCGAAATTAACGCACGGGTCGTCCAGCATCCACTTGGCATAGTCCGCCTTGACCACGCTGGGTTCGGCGGCGAACAGGTTCCTGTAAAATCCGATCGATGCGTCGAGGTCGGTGACCGAGACGCTTACATGCAGACGTTTCATGTTTTTGCTCCGCGATGGTTAAAGGGGATGCAGTTTCCGGGCAACAGGCTTTCGAGTAACGGCAGGCAGACCTCGGGCGCGCCCTGGCAGCATTCTTCCATCAGGAAGGACAACAGCTCACGGGTGCCGTCGAAGTCGATACTGTAAATGATCGAGCGGCTTTCGCGCCTCGAGTTGACCAGGCCCGCGTTGACCAGCGTCGACAAATGCGTCGACATGGTGTTGTGCGGTATCTGCAGCGCGTCCGCAATCCTGCCGGCCGCCATGCCCTCGGGGCCACTGCGCACCAACAGCCTGAACGCCTTGAGCCTGGATTCCTGGGCCAGAGCGCCGAGCGCACGGGTTGCATCAATGATGTCCATATGTCGAGGATAATCGACATATTAAAATCGATCAAGTATTGCTTGCACCACGAATCCGTGCATCGGGTCTCGATACAACCTCTTCGCAGCGATACAAGGCAAATCCGCCGCGACAAGCCGCAGCAGAAATAATAAGATCACGGCTGTTAACCAGGTGAGTCCATGACCCAGAATTTCGATTACATCATCGTCGGCGCCGGCTCGGCCGGTTGCGTGCTGGCCAACCGCCTCAGCGAAAATCCGGATACCACGGTCGCGCTGCTCGAGTTCGGCGGTAGCGATCGCAGCATCTTTATCCAGATGCCGACCGCGCTGTCGATTCCGATGAACATGAAAAAGTACAACTGGTTTTACGAGTCCGAACCCGAACCCGGTCTCGACAACCGGCGCATGCACTGCCCGCGCGGCAAGGTGCTGGGTGGCTCCTCGTCGATCAACGGCATGGTTTACGTGCGCGGCCATGCGATGGATTTCAACGAGTGGGAGCAGCAGGGCGCCAGGGACTGGGATTATCGGCATTGCCTGCCTTATTTTAAAAAAGCCGACGACTGGGCATTTGGCAGCGACGATTACCGCTCGCAAGGTGGCCCGCTTGCCGTCAACAATGGCAACAACATGAGTAACCCGCTGTACCGCGCCTTTATCGAGGCCGGGACGCAGGCCGGATATATGAAAACTGCCGATTACAACGGCCGCCAGCAGGAAGGATTCGGGCCGATGCACATGACGGTCAAGAACGGCGTGCGCTGGTCGACCGCGAACGCTTACCTGAAACCCGCCCTGCATCGCGATAATTTGCAGGTCTTTACCGGTGCGCTGAGCCAGCGCGTCCTGATCGACGACAAGTGTGCGACCGGCGTCGAGATCGTGCGCGGGGGCAGCAAGCAGACGCTGCACGCAAAACGCGAGGTCATATTGAGCGCGGGCCCGATCGCGTCGCCGCAGCTGCTGCAACTTTCCGGTATCGGGCCGGTCGAGGTATTGCGGCAGGCCGGCATCGAGGTGATCCATGAATTGCCCGGGGTCGGCGAAAACCTGAAGGATCACCTCGAGTTTTATTTCCAGTTCCGGTGCCACAAGCCGATCACGCTGAACGCCGAACTCAAACCGTGGCGCAAGTTCCTGATCGGCAGCCGCTGGCTGCTGACGAAACAGGGACTTGGCGCAACCAATCATTTCGAGTCCTGCGCGTTTATCCGCTCCAGCCCCGGCGTCAAGTGGCCCGATATCCAGTATCACTTTCTGCCGGGCGCGATGCGCTACGACGGTAACGCGGCTTTCGACGGCCACGGTTTCCAGGTGCACGTCGGCCATAACAAGCCGCGCAGCCGCGGCCACGTCAGGGCGCGTACACCGAGCGTGCAGGACAAGCCGGAAATCCTGTTCAATTACCTGCAACACCCCGAAGACATCGAGGCGTTTCGCGCCTGCGTGCGCCTGACGCGCGAAATCATCGGCCAGCCGGCGATGGATGCCTACCGCGGCCCCGAAATCCAGCCCGGCGAGGCGGTGCAGAGCGATGACGAAATCGACGCCTTCGTGCGCGGCGCGGTCGAGTCGGCCTACCACCCGTCCTGCGCCTGCCGCATGGGCGAGGACGAAATGGCGGTAGTTGACTCCGAAACCCGCGTACGCGGCATCGAGGCGCTGCGCGTGGTCGATTCTTCGATTTTTCCAACCATCCCGAACGGTAACCTGAATTCGCCGACCATCATGCTCGCCGAACGCGCCGCCGACATCATCAAGGGGCGGGGCATGCTCGAAGCGTCCGACGCCGAGGTCGGTCTCGGCCGCGACTGGGAAACGCTGCAACGCTCCAGCACCACGGCCTAGATATCCGGAGACAGTTTACTTAATTCGAATCCCTACCCGGTATATTAGTAAACTGTCCCCGGATTTTCCGGGTTTTCGCTAGCGGCAAAGCTGACGCTCAAAAACTCACGATGAGCGACAAAAACCGACTGCGGTTTCAACCGGTCGATGCAACACCTAAGCTCTAATCAAAGAGTGGAGGATGTTGTCTATGAAGCAGCGGCCGAGAAGGTATTTTACCGATTCCGAGATGGCTTTCGTATGGGCCCGGTGGAGGAAGGGTCAGTCCCTTAACGCAATAGCGCGTGAACTGGATCGAAAGCATTCGACGATCCAGGGCGCATTGGCAAGGAGCGGCGGGATTCGCCCCGCGAAGCGACGACGATCCCGTCTCGCACTAACACTCGCTGAACGCGAGGAGATTTCACGCGGTATGTTTGCCGGACACTCGATCCGCGCTATTGCCTCGCAGCTGGGTCGAGCCCCATCGACGATTAGTCGAGAGATACGACGTAACGGCGGTCAACGACGCTACAGAGCTAACGAGGCAGACCAGGCAGCGTGGGATCGGTCGCGTCGGCCGAAGACCTGTAAACTAGTCCAGAATCGTGCGTTAGCCCGTATCGTGGAGTATAAGCTCCGTAAGCTGTGGGCGCCCGAGCAGATCGCGGGCTGGCTCAAGCGCACTTACCCGGACGACGAGCGCATGCAGGTATCACACGAGACGATCTACAAGAGCCTGTTCATCCAGGCCCGCGGGGCCTTGAAGAAAGAGCTGTTACAACACTTGAGGAAGAGTCGTGCCATGCGTCGGTCACGTCACAAGACGCTCAAGGGTGAAGGGCTGGGGAAGATCACCAACACGGTATCGATCCGGGAGCGGCCATCGGAAGCCGAGGACCGCGCCGTGCCGGGTCACTGGGAAGGTGATCTACTGTTCGGCAGCAACAACAGCCAAATCGCAACGCTGGTCGAGCGCCACACGCGTTACGTCATGCTGGCCCGAGTGGAGAGCAAGGACAGCGAGACCGTGATCACCGCACTGATCAAGCAGGCACACAAATTACCGCGGGAACTCTACAAATCGCTCACCTGGGATCGAGGCAGCGAGATGGCTGATCATCAACGCTTCTCACTGGCCACCGATATCAAGGTGTACTTCTGCGATCCGCAGCAACCCTGGCAGCGTGGCTCGAATGAAAACACCAACGGTTTGTTACGGCAGTACTTCCCGAAAGGAATGGACCTGTCGGACATTCACCAGAACCGGCTCAACGCGGTTGCTCGACAGCTCAACGAGCGACCGAGGAAGACCTTGGGTTACTATTCACCGGCGGAGAAGTTTAGTGAGTGTGTTGCGTCGATCAATTGAAACCGCAACCCGAAGCGGTCGCTCACACCTATTCATTCATGCATCCGCTTCCAGATCAGCAAGTAATGCATTCTCACTTCTAATTGGATAACTCTAGATGCGCTTATCCCTTCATCTGAGAAAGCACATCCTCAAGAGTCTTGATTGCTTCGGCCTCGCCCTTCTTGGTCAGCTTGCTTCGGTCTATGACCAGTGCCAGGCCTTCCTGGTCGCGACGAATGATGCGACCCTTATTCGCGAGTTCGTCGTACAAACCCACGACCGCGTAGCTCCGAACGGGCCTGGCAAAGCCTTTGACGGTCAAGGCGTCGCGCTCTTCGGTGAGCACGGTGTCCTTAACCAGCGAATAGGTCTCATGGCCCAAGAGAATGCCGCTCACCTCGGCGTGTGATTCAAGTCGGGCGGCGAGGTTTACCTCGCTGCCGTTTAAGGTGTAGTCCATCCGGTCTTCGCTGCCGAAGTTTCCGACAGTGCAGAATCCGGTGTTGATCCCGATGCGGATCTGAAAGGGCTTCTCCAGCCCACGGTCCAACCATTCGGACTGCAACTCCTGCATACGCTGTTGCATGGCGATCGCCATGTTCACACAAGCCCTCGCATCCTCCTTAACACCGCGGCTTTCTGGGTCGCCGAAGAATGCGGTGATACCATCGCCAACGTATTTGTCGATCGTTGCCCCGTACTCGAGAGCGATCTTCGACATCTCAGTCAGATAATGATTCAAAAGGTCGGTTAGCTCCTCTGGCTCCAGGCTGTCAGTGATCTCCGTGAAATCAACAATATCGGAGAAGAAAATCGTCAGTTTTTTGCGTTTACTTACGATCTTAACATCCTGACGTCCGGTGAATATTGAGTTGTACACCTGAGGCGCTAGGTACTTGGCGAGTTTTGTCGAAAGAGCTTCGAGAAGCGCAGACTTCTCAGCGAGATCCTCTTCCCGTTGCTTGAGCTCAGTAATATCCAAATAGACCACAACAATACCGCCTTCCCCAGTCCGCCGCTCGCTAAACATCACCCATCGGCCGTTGCCTCGCTGCAGTATTTGCGATTCGCCCGGGTTTCGGTGCTGGCGTAGACGCTCGGCAACCCATTCCTCAACACGTCCTTCCGCATCCTTGATGTAGCCGCCTTCCGCGGCTCGCCGAACGATACTCTCGAATGGTGTGCCGGTGGACAGGTCCACTTCGCGGTTATCGTAGAGCAGCTCGCGGTAACTCGAGTTGCAGACTACCAGCCGATCCTCTGAGTCGTAGCACGCGAAGCCTTCGGGGATACTCTCGATCGCTTCGGCTAAACGCTGCTCACTACGTATACAAGCTTTTTCCGCCCGCCTGAGTAACGTGATGTCGTATACCCAGCAAAGCCGCTTTCCACCGGAGAAACCGACATGACCACCCTGATAGGCAACTTGGACGTAAGAAATCAGTAAGTTGATAAGCCGCCCCTGTTTTGTCTTCCAAATCACCTCCTCATTCAGCAACTGGCCGCCCCGGTCCCGGAGTAGACCGATGATCCGAGCCCGATGGCCGGGGTCATGCCAGAATTGCTTCGTATCGAAGAGCTTCAGTTCCTCTTCTTCATACCCCAACAACTCGCGCAGGCGCCAATTGTGGAACAGGA
>JAOTUD010000152.1 GCA_029864065.1 Gammaproteobacteria bacterium
AAATATTTCGTAGCGCCCGCGCAGGTTTTCGAACAGGGAATTGACAAAGCGCGCGTAGGCATTGTTGGCGGTGGCCGGTTTGAGGACCCGCGAACACATCATCGGCGACAGGGTCAGCGCGATGATGGTCGAAATAATAATAGTGCCGACCAGCGTGAACGCGAACTCCTTGAACAGTACCCCGGTCAGACCGCCAAGCATGCCTATGGGCGCGTAGACGACGCAGAGTACCAACGTGGTGGCTATTACCGGTTTGGCGATTTCACGGGCGCCAATCAGGGCCGCTTCGCGCGGGCTTTGTCCTTCGCCGACGTGGCGGTAGATATTCTCGACCACGAGAATCGCATCGTCGACCAGCAGGCCTACCGACATGACCATCGCCAACAGGGTCAGCAGGTTGATCGAATATCCCATGATCTGCATGTAGAAAATAACGCCGATGATCGATAGCGGGATGGTGACCAGCGGCACCAGGGTAGAGCGAATCGACCCCAGGGAGAGAAAAATGACGCTGACCACGATCATTGCGGCTATGCCGAGCGTC
Organism: Gammaproteobacteria bacterium; assembly: GCA_029864065.1. Lineage (GTDB taxonomy): Bacteria > Pseudomonadota > Gammaproteobacteria. Next base: position 545 of record JAOTUD010000152.1, read on the forward strand.
ATGATGACTTCCTTGATCGAGGCCTGGATGAATTCGGTCGAATCGTAAGCGATCGTGGCCTTGAGCCCGGGCGGAAACGAGTTTTTCAGTTCGTCGAGCTCCGTATTGACCAGCTGGATCGTTGTCAGTGGGTTACCGTCGGTGGTGCCGTTGATGCCGATGTAGATCGACGGCACGCCATCGAACATGACCAGCGAATCATAGCTTTCGGCGCCGAGCTCGACATCGGCGACGTCGCCGAGCCTGACCGTGTTTCTGCCTTCCTCGCGGATGACGAAACGTTTGAATACCTCGGGATCACTGGTATCGGTAACCGCATTGACGTCGGTTTGCACCAGTTGTCCACGGGCCTGTCCCGCTGCGGACTGATAATTCTCGGCGCCGATAGCACTGACGATATCGGCCGCCGATACTTTCAGTGCCGCCATGCGCACCGGGTCCATCCAGACGCGCATTGAATAAGTCTTGCCGCCAAGAATCTGCGCCTGAGCGACGCCCTTGACCGTGGACAGGGCGGGCTGAATCGTACGCAGCAGGTAATCGGTAATCTCGACGTCGGACAGGGTGTCGCTATAGAAGCCATAGTAAGCCAGGGCGAAACCCCCGGCGGACTGCTTGGCGATAACCGGATCTTCGGATTCTACCGGCAATTCACCGCGGATCGACGCGACCTTGGTGCTCACTTCGGTCAGCGCGATGTCGGCATCGACGCCCAGGTTCATATGCACCTCGACGACCGATACGCTGTTGCTGCTGCTCGAGCGCACGAAGTCGACGCCCACCGTGCTGGATACCGCCTGCTGCACCGGGGTGCTGATGAAACCCTGGATCAGCTCTGCGCTGGCGCCGGGGTAGGCCGTGGTAATCGAAATGACCGAGGTTTCGAGTTCTGGGTACTGCCGTACCTGGGTATTGAAGAATGCCTGCGCGCCGAGCAGCACGATCATCGTGCTGATTACCAGCGACAGGACCGGACGCCTGATGAAATAATCGGTGAACATCGCGGCTTACTGCGCTTTTGACTGGTACTCTGGAACGTCGTCGACGATCGCGACCCGCAGATTCGGGTAAAGCTTGAGTTGTCCCGCGGTTACCACGAGATCGCCATCCTTGACGCCGCTGGTGATGCCGGCGACGCCGTTGGCGCGGTAGGCCACATCGACCTGGCGCGCGGCGAGGCGAGAATCCGGATCGGGATCAGTTGCGCTGGCTTCGGGTTTTTCCAGTACGTAAACCGCCTGGCCGTAAATATTGTAAAAGATTGACGTCTCGGGCACCGTCAATACCGATACCTTGCGACGCGAACGCACTTGCATGTCGGCGAACATGCCCGGCGCCAGCCGGCGTTTCCGGTTGTCGACAATGGCGCGAATCGAAATGTTTCGGGTATCGGCGTCGAGTTCCGGATTCCAGGTTTCGACCCGCGCGGTAAAGGTTTGATCCGGGTAGGAACGCACCCGAAACTCGATTAACTGCTCTTCGACCAGGTCGTTGAAATTTTCTTCCGGCAACGTGAAATCGAGGTAAAGTTCGTTCAGATCCAGCAGCGTAACAATTGTCGATCCGGGGGCGATATACTCGCCGATATCGACGCGCCGGATGCCGAGTTTACCTGAAAAGGGTGCAAATATTCTCTTTTTGGACAGCGCGGTCTTGGCTACGTTGACCTGGGCCCCGGCGACGTCGACCAGCGCGGCCTGGGTGTCGATATCGTTATTGGTCACGAACGACTGGTCCTTGAGTTTGAGCAGTCGCTGGTACTGGCGGTTATCGGCGTCGTACTGCGCCCGCGCCGCTTCGAGGTTCGCCATTTCGGTACGGTTGTCGAATTCGACCAGCAACCAGCCCGCCTCTACCTCGTCACCGGAATCGAAATTGATCGACTTGATCACGCCCGACACCTCGCTGGTGATATCGACGCCCTGGAAGGCGACCAGCGTGCCGATTGCCTTGATGCGCCGATTCCATTCGCCCGGGCGTGCCTCTGCCACGGTGACGCTGATCGGTGGCGGTAACTGGCTGCCCTGGGCAATCTGCGCCTGGATTTCCACGGTCTTCTGGTATGCCAGCGCAGCGGTTAACGCCGCAACCAGCAGCACCACGACTAAAAGCCGTAGCCAGAGGCGCGGTTTGGGCCTGTCTATGGATTGTTCAGCCACTTGTGCTCGTCCGGTTGGTCACTGGTAAATGGATGCGTGGAATGCGAATGCAAGCGCTAATCATAATGCTATGAGACTTATATTGCAGCCCCGATATATGTATTGGCTGTGAAATGGTAAGTAATGGGTGCGCCGCCAGCCAGCTGGATCAAAAATCTGTCGTTAAGCGCCTATGTCGCGGAAACCCGAAAACGCAGGGCGCCGAATCGCGTGTGATTTTTTGCCGTGGTCCGAAACCCGGGCGGCCCCGGTCATCAACATTTGCGACAGGCCAGCACCCAGTGGCGCAACCCGTCTTCCCTGTCGGAAAAGGGATAGGTCCGAAACAGCCTGGACTGGTCGAGTCGTTGCCAGGCTGCGGCAGCGTCGAGTTCATCCATTTTTTGTCTGAACCCATAGTCGTCGTAGGCGATTTGCGACAGCGAAAAAATGATGATGCCGTCGCGCCGGGTCAGCTTCAGGATGCCATCCAGCGATTCGGGCGGCGCATGGCCGTGGGTGAGCACGCCGGCGGCAACCACCGCGCCGTAGCTTTCATCCGGCAGGTCCACTTCCGCGCCGAGGTAAAGCGGGTAAAGCTGCTGGTAGAATCCCTTGCGCTCGGCGACGGCAAGCATGCCACTGGAGGGATCGAGCCCCTCGAGATTGCGATACCCGGCCTGGTGTAGCAGTTGCCCCATGTTACCGGTGCCGCAACCGGCATCGAGAATCCTGGCGCCATAGTCCGGAATATGCCTGCAGGCATAGCCGGTCGCGATCGCGATATAGGGATTGCCGCTTGCCCACAGTTGCTGGTCGTAGTCCTGCGCCCATTCGTCGTAGAGCGCATCGAGGGTGCTGCGTTCGCCGTCGGCCTGGTAGACCCGTTCCAGCCAGGTTTCGAGATCTTCCAACAATTTCCCCTTGCATCTGCGCAGGATAATCAGCAGATTATGCCTGAAATCCTGCCCCAGGAGGAACCATGCAAAAACAGAAGGTGATACTGGTAACCGGCGCCAATCGCGGCATGGGACTCGAAACCTGCCGCGAACTCGTCGCGATGGGCCACCGGGTTTTACTCGGCGGCCGTGATCGCGACGCCGCGACCAGGGCCGCGCAATCGCTAGCCAGCGACCTGGTGGAAGCGGTCAGGCTGGACGTGACCTCGCCGTCCGACATCGATGCGCTGGCGCGCCATATCGACCAGCAATACGGCCGCCTGGACGTGCTTGTCAATAACGCGGGGATCATGATCGATGGCGACGACGGGCACTCGCCGAGCATTTGCGCGGCCGATATCGACGCGGTGGAAAGGACGCTGCGCGTCAATACCCTCGGTCCGATGATGGTCATCAACGCGATGCTGCCGCTGATGCAGCGCGTCGACGATGCCCGTATCATCAATATCTCGTCGGGTATGGGGCAATTGTCGGACATGGGGGGCAATTATCCCGGTTACCGGCTGTCGAAAACTGCACTGAATGCGCTGACCCGGATTTACGCCGCTGAACTCGACCCGGCCAGATTCAAGGTCAACGCGGTTTGCCCGGGCTGGGTGCGCACCGACATGGGCGGCAGCAACGCCGAGCTGTCGCTCGAAGCAGGCGTGGATACCGCGATCTGGCTCGCGACATCCGACGATGCGACCGGTAGCGGTGGTTTGTACCGCAAGCGCGAACCGATCGACTGGTAACCGTGGCGCTGCAACTGAAGCAGCTGGATCGGGACAGGCTCGAAGGCAGGCTCGGCAAGGCCCAGCGTTTCGCGATGGAGACGATCGTAGCGGCCGCCCGTATCGACGAGGCGGATGCGTTGATCGATATTAGCTTTGCGCATATCGACGCCTGTTTTTACAACGGCCGCGCGCACCTCGATTTCGTCAACTACATGCTCGCACACGGCGCGACGCTGGCGGTACCGTCGTGGACCAACAACGGGCTGGTTTCGCTGAATGACCTGTCACTGCGCGATCCGCTCGCTAGTCGCGAGATGGACGAGGCACGGCAATTGATGCAGGCCTACGTCAGGCTCGGCTGCAACCCGGTGTGGACCTGCGCGCCCTACCAGCTGCCCGACAGGCCGGCGCTGGGCGACCACATCGTCGGTTCCGAGTCGAACGCGGTCAGTTTCTACAACTCGGTGATCGGCGCGCGCACCAATAAATACGGGGACTTCCTCGATGTCTGCGCCGCGATTACCGGGCGCGTGCCTTTCAGCAAGCTGCACCGGGACGAGTACCGTGCGGCGCAACTGCTGATCGATGTCAGCGCAATCCCGACGCGTATCCGCGACGACGACCTGTTTTACCACCTGCTGGGTCATGCCATCGGTCGCATCAGCGGCGATCTGGTCCCGGCGATCGTTGGTTTGCCCGCAAACTGTGACGAGGACGATCTGAAGGCGCTCAGCGCCGCCGGCAGCTCTTCGGGCAGCGTGCCGCTGTTCCACGCGGTTGGCATCACGCCCGAGGCGGCGACCCTCGATATGGCATTCCAGGGCAAACCGGTCCGGCAAAGCATCGAACTCTCGGTCGGCGACCTGCAACGGGCACGCGACGAACTGGGACGTAACACCGACCAGGTGCTGGCCGGCGTTGCGCTCGGCACGCCCCATTTTTCGCTCACCGAGTTCGCGCGCCTGGTCGCGCTGCTCGATGGCCGCAGCATTCACCCGGATCTGATCTGTTACCTGACGACCAGCCGGCACGTCTACCGGCAGGCTCAGCAGCGCGGCTGGATCGAGGCCCTGCAAAACGCCGGCGTAAAAATCATCACCGATACCTGCACCTATTTTTCACCCGCGATCAACGGTTTACGCGGCAAGATCATGACCAACTCCGCCAAGTGGGCTTACTACGCGCCCGGTATGCTGCCGGTAGAGGCCGTCATCGGCAGCCTGCGCGAGTGCGTCGAATCGGCAGTCGGCGGCGAGGTCGTGCTCGACCAGTGGAGTCCGACGTGACCGGGCAGGGATTCAGTTTCTCGTCATGGATTTTAATCCCGGGGCAGGCCGATGGGATGGCGTTGACGCTCGACGATACCCTGAGCTTCTGGGGCGGATTCGACCCGGCCGACGGTGAAATCATCGACGTGCATCACCCGCAGTTTGGCGAGCGGGTCGGCGGCAGGATTCTCTGTGTTCCGCGCAGCAGGGGCTCGGCCGGGACCCCGGGCGGGATCGCCGAAACCCTGCGCAACGGCAGCGGTCCGGCGGCATTCGTGCTCGGCGAACGCGACGTCAATATCGGGGTCGGGACGCTGGTTGCCAACCGGCTCTACAATCTGGAGGTTCCCGTCGTGGCGGTTGCGCCGTTGGAGCTTGCGCAAATTCGCAGCGGCGATCGCATCACGATCGACCGGCAGGGCAGGATTTCAGTCAGCCGCGAGGCTGTCTAGAACCAGGCGATGGAAGTGATGCAGCGCCTGCTCGCTCTCGCCCGGCCGCTCTGGATCGAACATGTAGGCGCCCTGGTCGTAGCTTTTCGAGCGCAGCCCGCGCTGCACGGACTCACAGATGCGAACGTCTTCGGGGCCCAGCGTCTCGTTGAAATAGTCTGATCTCGGCTGGTAAACCCGGCCGCTCGTGGTCAGCGAATGCCCGTCGAAATTGCTGCTTTTGACATCCACGGGCCGCACCACGAAGATGCCGAGGGAATCGGGTCCCGGCATCACGTTAAAGGTCGTGTTGGGCCACAGGTACCAGAATACCGAGCGCTGGAATCCGCTCTCGGGATCGACCGGGTAGGCGCTGTTTTCCACACGGGTATCGGGTCCGTACTGGCGCGACCACTGGTCGAAAACGTCTACCTGGTAGGTATCCATGTCGATGATGGACGCGAAATCCGGGTGCGCCGGGCGGCAGTGATAGCATTCGACGTAGTTATCGATGACGACCTTCCAGCCGGCCTCGATCGGGGCATTGGGTTGCTCGTTATGCACGTTTTGGCGCAGCTCGTCGAGGTAGGGGATATGGGCGCGAATATCCTGCTCGAGGTCGCCGGCAATGGCTTGCAGGCTGGTGCAGTTCTCGTCGAGATTGACGAAGATACAGCCGCAGAAAAGCTCGAGGCGCAGCTCGCGCAGGCAGAACTCGGCGTTGTCGAAACCGGGCCGGTGCTCGCTCATCGGCGCGCGCGCGAGCCTGCC
>JAOTUD010000153.1 GCA_029864065.1 Gammaproteobacteria bacterium
CGGCGAAGTTTCGGCAAGGCTGGCGCGAGACGGCATCCACGTCAGCGTGACCACGCCCGATGGCACGCTGATCGACGCGACCCGGCGGCATTTGCCGAACATGGTGCGCGCATCGGTACACTACTATAACCAGGATGCGGAGCTCGATCGATTGATCGAGCTCGTCGAAACTATCGCCGAGGGCTAGCCCGAGGCGCTCAGATCTCCGCGATAACCTCGGCCAGCATTTCGCGGACCTGCCCAGCAACCGACTTGAGGGCGTCGTTGTCGATCGCCTGCATCGACGCCACCGGATCGACCGCGCTGACCTGGACACCGCCCTCGACCTGGCGCAGGATTACGTTGCAGGGCAGCATCGCGCCGATGTTCGGCTCCATGCCGATCGCCTGGTGCGCCATGTTCGGATTACAGGCGCCGAGGATGCGGTAAGGCTCCATGTCGACGTCGATTTTTTTCTTCATCGTCGCCTTGACGTCTATCTCGGTCAATACGCCGAAGCCGTGATTGGCAAGCGCGGCGCGCGTCCTGTTGTCGACATCGTCGAATTCGGCGTGTTCGATCACGCGGTCAATGGTGTAACTCATAGTCGGATTCTCCGGGAATATTTAGCCTGGACTCGCTTGCTACCGGTGGTCGCGCTATCGAAGGCCTCGGTCCCAACCGGGTATCCAGTGTCGTGAATGTAACAATTAATAGTTGGGTCGCGACGGCGAAAATTCAAGTAGGGTCGCTAGCCCGCATGTCTCATCGATTTCCTGCTGCGCCCTCGCCAGGCAAAGCGGTGAGATATGCGGGCTAGATCATTGCCGTCCGAGGTCGTTGATCCGCCAGTCGTAATCGTGGCCGTCCACGCGTTCGACGCTCGCCAGCGCGGCGGCAAGTTCCGCCGCTGCATATTGCTTCAAATGCGCGATGACGCCGGCGTCGGTGCCGCCGAAATCGGCCTCGAACCAGTCGTAGATGCTCGATACCCGCAGCCTGCCATCGACGACTTGCGCGCCGCGGCTGTGATTGACGAATTCGCGCGCCGCCTTGTCCAGCAGCGATTCCATGTTGGCGGCGGTGAAAGCCTCGGCCTGCAGGTTGGGACAGCCGAGCGAGGCACAGTTAACCGCGTAATGGATGCGCGGGTCTTGCCAGATCGGGCGCAGGATACGGTGCTCGATATCGTCGAGCGTTACCGCCTGGCCCTCGATGGTTGCCAGTTTCTTACGCCAGGGGCCGGACCAGAAAAATCCCGATGAAATGTCGCGGATGCTGTCCAACGGGTAATGTTCGAGCACGACGTCTATGGTCAGGGCGTTGTACAGGTTGATCCAGTAGGCGCGCTGCTGTTCGCGACCGTAGCGACTGATCGCGATCGACATCATGTCATCGAGGTATGCGCTGACCTGTTTGCGGCCAGCGGAGCCGACGCCACCGTAGTCGACACGGTTTATCCCGTCGGGGCCAGCCAATACGAATCGCGCCAGCCAGTCGTTCCAGCGGCGATGATCGATTTCCATCGTCGCGCCGGGATCGTGCGCGGTCCAGCGCTCCCACAGTTTCGCCGCTGGCGCGGCGAGCGGGCTCGACAGCCAGGCGGATAAGATACAAGCCAGCAGCAACCTGGCCGATCGAGGATATGAATTCATGTATTTACTGCCCGGTGGATCGGAATACGATCCCGATTGCGTTACTTGGTTCCTCGCAGCGCAACCGTTCCGGGGCGTCGCTCGATTGACGGGTGCACTTTTCGCCTGGCGGGGCTAGTGCTGCATCTTCGACATGATGGTGTGGATCGCGCGATCGAACACCGAGGACGATTCGATAAACTTGACGCGATCATCGCGCAACTGCAGCGCAAAATCGCTTATTGTCATGTTTCTGACCTTGTGTCCCTGCCGGTTTACGAACACGAAATTGCCGGTGACGTTGCTTTTCCAGGACAGGCGCGCGATCAGCGTTCTGGACTCGGATTCGCAAAATTCGACCCAGGAGCCGATTTCGAGCGCCTGCGCCTGCTCGAGACAGTTGTTGCCGTTCTCGATCAGCTCATCGAAGTTGTCATCGCCGTCGGAGCCGAGCACGATTTCCTCGTCGACCCTGATTTCTCCTTTCTTGACCCCGGCCGCGAACTGGTTGAGATCCTCGATAACGTCGCTGGTGTCGGTGGCGTCGATGATGGTTATCGAATCGTCGTCGATTTCGTTTTCGAAGACTTCGATTTCGCCGGTGTCGTTGGTGTCAAACTCGAAATCGGGTGCTTCATTGGCATCTATTCCCTCGGCCTCGGCCAGCGCCCTGGCGCCGTCGTCCACGGGCCAGACGGTCTGGTCGTCGACCCGCGTGACGATATTCTTCGATGTCTGCTTGACGATCTTGGCGTGTTCCTGCGCGAGGATCTGGAATATCCGGTTTTGCACGTCGGTGCTGATCCTGACCAGGTCCATACCCTTGGACAGTGCGCGCAGCAGCGCCGGTATGGTCTTGATGATCTTGACCCGCTCTTCCTCGGTGAACTTCGGAATCAGCGACCAGACGAAGGTCGTCGAAATCCGTTTCAGGTTGCGCCAGTGGTTGGACGATTCGCCCAGCGACAGGTAGGCGTTGAACAGGACCGAGGTCCAGGTCGTCTCGAGGAAGTCGATGACCTCGAAGCTGAGTTCGCGGTTCCGGGTCAACTTGTTGATCAGAGCGGCAGCGGCCTCCTGCGCCAGCTGTATCTGGTTATCCTTTTGCTGTTCCTGCTGATGCAGGGCTTCTTCGGCAACCTGTATCTGGTCTTCTTCCTTGTGCAGGAAATTTTCGAAACTGATGTATGCCTCTTCGAAGACCGCGATATCTTCTTCGAATTCGTTGATCAGGAAATTGACGACCTCCTCGATTTTTTCGAGCAGCGCCGCCTGGTCATCGTGCGTATCGCCCCAGCCGAGCGCTGCGCGCGAAATACTGTCGAGCAGTTTGCGCGCCGGATGCTTTTTCTGGTTGAAAAATTCCTTGTCGATGATGGCGACCTTGAGGATCGGGATCTGCAGCCGGCCGATCAGCACTTTTATCGGCGCGGGTAGCGCCTCGTCATCGAAAAAGAAGTCGAACAACATCGACACGACGTCGATGGTCTGGCCGTCGGCGGCATTCACCTGGTGCTGGTTTTGCTGCTTGAAATCCGCCAGTTGCTGGTGGGTAGCCGCCTTCAGATTCTGCGGGTCGATCGCCGTTACCGGCTGCGCCGGAATGCTGCTGGCCTGCAGGCTGGTCAGCGCGGAGACAAAGCCGCTGCCGCCTGCGCCGCCTATCGCTCCCGACCCGATGCCACCCGCGCCCGGTACCACACCGCCTGCGGGTTCGAAGATCTCGCCGCCATGCCCGGCCTGGCCGCCGCTCGCAACGCCTGCGCCTGCGACGCCTGAGCCTGCGCCAGGCGCGCCGGTGACCGCCTGCTGCAGCGCGGCAAACAAGTTGCCGTCGGCCACCGCAATGGCGCCCGGCGCTCCCTGCACCGATGTCCCGGCCGTCATGCCCGGCAGCGTGAACGCGGCTACCTGCGGCGCATCTTTCTTGATCCGGTTGGCCATGAAACGCGTGGTTTGTTTCATGCGCTCCTGGTCGGCCTTGAATCCTGGCAGCACGCCTTTCTTGACGAACAGCTCGTTCAATTCCTTGTAAAAATGATCGAGGTTGTTCATGACGAATTTTTCGAACAGCTTGTACAGGATCAGCTTGATCTGGATGTCGGTATCGAGCAGGTCGGAGGCCTTGTGGAAGCTGTCACAAATGGCCTTGGGATCGAGCGGGTTTTCGTCCTCGTCGATTTCCTTGCGGCGCAACACCAGCTTGAGTCTCTCGGTTACCGCGAACAGTTCATCTTCGAAGCGCGGCCGCGCCCTGGAAATCATATTGTCGATTGCAATATTGTCTTCCAGGTCGTCGAGTTCGACCAGCGTCAGCTCGTCATCGTCATCGAAAGCATCGGCTGCGGATTCACTTCTGTAAAACCGGTCGAAGCGCTGCTTGATCTCGTAGTTGAAATGCTGTTTCAGGCCATCGCGCTTGATGCGGATTTCGCGCATCGCTTCGAAATACAGGTTGCGCTCGCGGTCGTTGGAGACCTTGTCCGATAATTCGAACAGCGAATCATCGACGTTTTCCATCAGCACCCGGAACAGGTCGGTGAGTCCATCGAGTGAAAATCGTTTTACCGAGTTGTAGATGGGATTATTGCCACCTGCAGAGCCGATAACTTCGAGTTTTGGTGCTGCCATCAGTAACCTGTTGTCCTCGCCATCTTTCCCGTCTGTTTGCGTCTGCGCCTATCGCGAGATAAAAAATTTGACGTTGTTGAGCCTTGCCTGAACCTGTGATGCGATTCACATATTTATCAGGTGCAGCCCTGAGAATAGTTGTTATTCGACGCGCGATACGACCATTCATAGCGCAATCGCAGCCGTTCGTCGGGAATGTGAGCCAATTCACGTCAACCAGAGATCGCTTTACCTTCAGAGCGCAATCCGGACAATAACGCGGGTCTTTCAATAGATTCGGACCATGCCGCGTTTCCTTCGATTTAGCGTGACCATAATGCTGCTTGCGTCGCTGCAGGCCTTGGCGGCCAAACCCCAGCGTATCGTCTCGATCGGGCTTTGCACCGACCAGCTTTTGCTGATGCTGGCCGAATCCGCGCAGATCGCGTCGGTTTCGATATGGGCAAAAGACCGCAACATGTCATACATGAACGCCGCGGTTGGCGATATCCCGCTGAACAATGCATCGGTCGAGGAAGTCGTCCGCTTCGGCCCCGACCTGGTGCTGGCCAGCGATTACGTCGCCTGGAATACGGTTCGCTTTCTACGCGAGCTCGGCTATCGCGTAGAGCAGGTGCCGGTGCCGACATCGATCGACGGAATTTACGACCTGCTGACGAGGTTCGGAAGCGTGACCGGCAACGAGCAACGCGCTGCGGCGGCAATCGAGCAGATGCGCCGCCGCATCGACGCAACCCGTGCCCGTTACACCGCGAGACCCGCGAAAAGCGTGATCATATATTCCCCCAACGGCCTGACCGTCGGCGCCGAAACCCTCGAGCACGACCTGTTTGTCAAGGCCGGCTATCGCAATCTCGCCGCCGAAATGGGGATTAGCGGATTTCGGTCGATTTCTCTCGAACAACTGGTCGCCGCCGACCCGGACGTGCTGCAAATCGATCGCCGGCTGTCGCCGCAGGATTCGCTGGCAACCGCGTATCTCGCGCACCCGGTGGTGCAGAAACTGGTACGCCAGCGGGAATATCTCGATATCCCGACACGATTGCGTATCTGCGCGGGGCCGATGATAACCGAAGCGATCGAAATGATGGCGGCGCGGCGATGAACCCGGCGGCGCTCGATGCGCGCCTGCTGCATGCGACCCTGCTGGCCGCGCTACTGCTGACGATGCTGCTGGTCCTGAACGTCGGCGCAATCGACATCGATCTGGGCAAGGCGATATACGATGCCTGGGATCGAAAGACGTCGGTCGAGTCGCTCATTCTGCTCGAGATACGGCTGCCGCGAACCCTGCTCGCGGCGCTGGTCGGCGCCACGCTGGGACTCGCCGGCGCCGCGCTGCAGGGTTTGCTGCGCAACCCGCTGGCCGAGCCGGGCATAATCGGCGTATCCAACGGCGCCGCGCTCGGCGCGGTAATCGTGTTTTACTACGGGCTCGCCGGCGCTGCGTGGTTCGTGCTGCCGCTGGCCGGCCTTGCCGGCGCGCTGCTCGCGGTATTGTGCATATTCGCGCTGGTAGGCCAGAGCCGTTCGATCATTACCCTGATTCTCGCCGGGGTCGCGATCAACGCGATCGGCGGCGCGTTGATCGCGCTCGCGCTCAACTATGCCGCGAGTCCCTACGCGATGCAGGAAATCGTGTTCTGGCTGCTCGGGTCGGTCGCCAACCGCAGTTTCACCGAGGTCTACATCGCGTTGCCGTTCATGATGCTCGGCTGGGCCATGATGCTGTATTGCGGCCGGTTTCTGAACGCGCTGACCCTCGGCGAGGAAACCGCCAGGTCGCTCGGTTTCGATGTAATCCGGTTACGCCTGGTACTGATTCTGGGCGTCGCGGCAAGCGTCGGGGCGGCGGTTGCGGTGGCCGGCAACATCGGTTTTATCGGTCTCGTGGTGCCGCACCTGGTGCGTCCCTTCGTCGGCTACGAACCGCGCCGCTTGTTGCTGGCGAGCGCCAGCGTCGGCGCCATACTGCTGCTGCTGGCCGACCTGACGGTGCAGCTGGCGTCAGGTACGACCGAAATGAAACTGGGGGTGATCACGTCGCTGGTGGGCGCGCCGTTCTTTTTGCTGTTGATCCTGAAATCGAGGAATACCCTGCAATGAGCCTGCTCAGCGCGAACGCCGTCGATTACCGCATCGATCGGATCCCGATCCTCGACGGCATCGATTTCCACGTCGATGCCGGGGAACTGGTAGGCCTGATCGGGCCCAACGGCGCCGGCAAGAGCAGCCTGCTACGCCTGCTGACCGGGATCGTGAAGCCGGACCGTGGCGAGGTTTACCTGGATGGCGAGCCGCTGTCGGAAATTTCCGCGCAGCAGCGCGCCCGCGTCCTCGGTTACCTGGTGCAGGGCGCCGAGGCCCACTGGCCATTCAGCGTCGAGAAAGTCGTTGGGCTGGGGCGCCTACCCTACCAGAAATGGTGGCAGCGACCGGGCCGGGAGGACCAGCTCAAGATCGAGCAGGCGATGAAAAAAACCGAGACCCTGGCCTACCGCAATCGCATCGTGACGACGCTCTCCGGGGGTGAGCAAACCCTGGTCATGCTGGCCCGGATTTTCGCCACC
>JAOTUD010000154.1 GCA_029864065.1 Gammaproteobacteria bacterium
GCTGCCAGCTTGCTAACGGCGGCCTTGTCGTTGATATCGAGCGCCAGCGCGCGCAGGTTCCGACCCAGCTCGCTCTCGAGCGCCTCGAGCCTGTCGAGGCTACGCGCCGTGGCGACGACGCGATAATCGTGCTTGACCAGCAGTCGGCAGATCGCCTCGCCGATACCACTGCTTGCACCGGTAACCAGCGCGGTCTTGCCGCCATTTTCGATCGTCATAAGAATATGCCATGGCTATTGCCGGGCGTCCATTCTAGTGGACACCCGTTGGCAGGTAAATTAGCCGGCGTCAGTTGGATAACAGCGACCGCCATTTTACCCGGCTGCCCGGCTGGCCCCGGATTAGCAATCTCACTCCCGGGAGGTCCCGGCGAGCAGCCTCCAGGCGCATGGCCCGGCCTCTGCCCGGAGGTCACGCCTATTGTGCAACCGGCGTTAAGTCGATACCTTTGTCGTTCGAAAACATCTCCGGTGTCGACACGATAGCGCCGGATTCGGGAGGACAGGACCATTGCGACATTTTTCATCACGGCCACGACCGGGCCAACGCTGACGATATCCTGATGCAGCGCAGCCGGGTCAATTTCCTGTACCTCAATATCGGGCATTTTCTCGATCATTTATTCATGCTGATCTTCGCCTCGGTCGCGGCTTTGCGGCTGACTGCCGAGTGGGGCATGAGTTATGCCGAGCTGGTTCCCTACGCGACCCCCGGGTTCATCGCCTTCGGTGTTGGCGCGGTCGCGGCCGGCTGGATCGCCGACAAGTGGAGCCGGACGGGCATGATCGTCATCTTCTTTGTCGGCATCGGCCTGAGCTCGATACTGGCCGGCATGGCGAATACCCCGCTGCAAATCGCCGCAAGCCTGACGCTGATAGGAATCTTCGCCGCAATTTATCACCCGGTGGGTCTCGCCATGGTGGTGCACGGGCGCGAACGCACCGGCATTCCGCTCGCGATCAACGGCATCTACGGCAACATGGGCGTCGCGAGCGCGGCGCTGGTGACCGGATTCCTGATCGACACGGCCGGCTGGCGCAGCGCGTTCTACCTGCCGGGGGTGGTATCCATCCTGCTCGGCATGTCCTACCTGGTGTTTATCAGGAGCGGCGATGACAGGGTTGCCGACCAGGCGGACCTGCAAGCCGAGACTAATAAAGGCGCCGCACCGTCCAGTCCCCGGCATGTGCTGGTGCGGGTGTTTGCGATCATCTTTTTCACGACGGCGCTGGGCGGCCTGATTTTTCAAAGCACCACCTTCGCGTTACCGAAAATTTTTGCCGAACGCCTGGGCGAAATGGCGGACACCGCGACCACGGTCGGCTGGTATGCTTTCCTGGTGTTTTCGCTGGCCGCGCTGGCGCAGCTGGTGATCGGCTTTCTGGTCGACCGCCACTCGATTCGACTCGTGTTCGCGACCGTGGCAATGCTGCAGGCCGTGTTCTTCTTCATCATGACCCAGCTAAGCGGGTTTGCGGCTTTGCTGGTCGGGGTAGCGTTCATGTTCGCGGTATTCGGTCAGATCCCGATCAACGACGTGCTGGTGGGGCGTATGGCGCGCAGCGAATGGCGCAGCCGGGCCTACGCGCTGCGCTATGTCGTGACCTTTTCGGTGATGGCCTCTGCGGTGCCGCTGATCGCCTGGGTGCACGGCAGCTGGGGTTTCGAGCGGCTGTTTCAAATCCTCGGCGTTGCCGCGGCGACCATTTTTGCCGCCACGCTGATGCTGCCCGGCGCGGAGCGGAGGCTGCGGCAGTCGGACTGAGCAGCGACGCTGGTATTGATCGCGGAGCGATAATCCTGCTATCCGAAGGGTAACGCGCTATCTCCGAAGCGATCCAAATTATGCCTGGATCGTATAGAAATGTTATATAGTACGCCGCTGCCTGTCGCTGGCGGATGTTGGCCAGGCCAGATACTCGACCTGGCGACGGGACCGGCGCTTCCGCAACCGTACACTAACCGTTGGTAAACATGATGAAACGCAGTAAAGAGATACTGATACTAGGCGCCTCCTACGGATCCCTGCTGGGCGCAAAACTCGCCCTGGCCGGCCACAAGGTCCACCTGGTGTGCCTGCCGCAGGAAGCCGAGGTAATTAATGAAAATGGCGTGCTGGTGCGCATGCCCGTGCGCGGCCGCCCCGAGCCGGTGTTGATCGATTCGAAAACCCTGGCGGGAGAGGTTACCGCGGGCGGCCCGGAAGCGGTCGACGTCGACCGCTTCGACCTGGTTGCGCTGGCGATGCAGGAACCGCAGTATCGTCTCGATGAGATACGCTCGCTGCTGCAGCGCATCGGGGACGCCGGAAAACCGTGCATGTCGATCATGAACATGCCGCCCCTGCCTTATCTCAGGAGAATTCCGGGTCTCGACTGCGATGCCCTGCGTGAGTGCTACGTCGACGCCAGCGTATGGGACGCCCTCGAACCCTCGCTGGTGACCTTGTGCAGCCCCGATCCGCAGGCATTTCGTCCCCCGGGGGAACCGCTCAACCTGCTGCAGGTTGCCCTGCCGACCAACTTCAAGGCCGCCCGCTTCGAGCGTGACGAGCATACCGAACTGCTGCGTCAGCTCGAACGGGACATCGTCGACGCCAGGCTGAACGTCGACGGCGAAGAGATCGAACTCCCGGTAAAGCTCAGGGTGCACGATTCGATCTTCGTACCCATGGCTAAATGGAGCATGCTGCTGACCGGTAACTATCGCTGCATTCAGCGCGACCGGTTGATCGCGATCAGGGACGCGGTGCACGGCGATATTGCCGAGTCGAAACGAATTTACGACTGGGTGGCAGACCTGTGCATTACCTTGGGTGCAGACCGAGACGACCTGGTGCCGTTCGAAAAGTATGCCAAGGCGGCAGAAGGCCTGGAAAAGCCGTCCTCGGCCGCGCGCGCGCTCGATAGCGGCGCGGTTTTCATCGAGCGGGTCGACCTGCTGGTGAAAAACGTCGCGCTGCAGCACGGGTTGCGCGACAGCGCGATCGACCAGATCGTCGACGACGTCGAATTCCGGCTGGAGCGAAACCGCGCCCTGAAAGCAAGCTAGGTTTGCAACAGCTTCTCCCCGGTGGTCTGCGGGGTCAGATCACCCTTTTCCGCCCGGCGTTAATGACCCGCGAGCTATCTGGTTATCAACTGGCCAGGAAAAAAGCGAACAATAACAACAGCAACGTGACCGCCTGCATCCCAACCCGGGCCGCCATCAGCTGAGTTCCGTGTTTCTCGTCAAAATCCCCGCCGTGGGACATGGACCAGATTCCGGTACCCATCACTGCGACGGTTATCAGGAGAGCAGCAATAATTAACCAGGTTAAGAGACTCATGATATTTACCTCCACGTGGTAAAGATCGATATTAGCCCCGTGTAAACCGGTTAATATTGATGAGCGTCAATGCACTCACGTTAATACTCTACCCCGCCATCGCCCGGCAATTCCAATTCGCGCCCGAACAGGCTTGATAAACCGGTTTGCCCACTCGCGTACAAACAGTCGGCCGGGAAATCGCCGAACCGGCGCGCGCCATTTCCGCTTGATTTGGATCAAGTAAACCCTTCGCGACGATCAATTTTGTATGCCGCAGGGTGTATGCTTTTTCAGTATTTACGGCGGGAGGATATAGCGATGAGGCTGTTCAAGATTCTTTTTGCGTTGGCGTTGTTGCTGCTCGTGTCCGCGGGTAAGGGCGTTGCCGATGAACACGCGTTGTTTACCACGCAGACCCTGATCCCCGAGACGGCGCTCAAGGCGGCAACTGCGGCGCTCAAAAAATGCCGCGCCGAAGGCTACCAGGTCGCGGTCGCCGTGGTCGACCGCATGGGTAACATGCAGGTCATGATTCGCGACCGCTTCGCCGGGGCACATACGCCGGATACCGCGCGGCGCAAGGCCTGGACCGCAGCCAGTTTCCGTACCAACACCACCGACCTGCTGGAGATAACCGGTCCGGGTCAGCCACAGGCCGGGATACGGCATGTCACCGGCGCGTTGATGATAGGCGGCGGCATGCTCATCGAGGCAGCCGGATCGCTGGTAGGCGCGATCGGTGTTTCGGGTGCTCCCGGCGGCGACCAGGACGATCTGTGCGCGGCTGCCGGGATCGCGGCAATCGAAGCGGACATCTCGTTCTAAGCGTAAGGATTCCGACAAACCGGCAGAAATACGAAATTGCTGGAGATTCCTGCCGGCGGTTTCGGATCAGGGGAAAATCGCATGAAACGACCCACACGTCACGCGCGCCTGAAACGCTTCGCCGCGGATATTTACGCGCACACGCCGTTCATCGGAATGGTGCTCCTGCTGGTGGTCGGATGGCTCCTGTTTTCCGGCGGACTTTTCCTCGCGGAGCGCGGCGCCGCGGGAACGTCGATCGATTCCTACGGCAAGGCCCTGTACTGGGGTATCGCGGCCTTTTCCACCGCCGGCATCGCCGATACGCCGGTCAGCGGCGGCGCCATGATTATCGGTGGTATCTGGATCGTGCTCGGCTCGATGCTGTTCTTTGGTGCAATCGTCGCCACCGTGACTTCTTATTTCATGCGGCCGATGCAGAGCCCGCACAAGAAGATCATCGAAACCATCGAGTACAACCTGGAGCAGCTCGAAGAATTGACGATAGAAGAACTCGACCTGCTGAAAGAGACGGTCGATACGCTGATCGTCCACGTCGAAAAGCTCAAGAAAAAGCGGGAACGAAACAGGCCTGCCGACTGATTTTCGCCAGCCGCGGCGTTCGCCGCAATTCTATAACGTCGCATTCGCGCTTATAATGCCCCGATTCATTCAAAAGCGGGTCTTTAGCGTCCATGCCGTTCCAGTATTCCGATAAATCCAGCAGCCTGCAGCGCAAACTGCAGGCATTCATGGAAACGCACATCTATGCAAACGAGGCCGAGTATGCCGCGCAGCTGGACCGCGCCGACAATCGTTTTGCGCCGCTGCCGTTGATCGAAGATCTCAAGGTAAAGGCGAGGTCCGAGGGGTTGTGGAATCTCTTCATTCCCGAATCAGAAGCCGGGTTCAGCGAGCACGGCGGGCTCGGCAATCTCGAATACTACCCGCTCGCGGAAACCATGGGACGAGTGCTGTGGTCGGCCGAGGTATTCAACTGCAACGCGCCCGACACCGGCAACATGGAAGTGCTGATGAAGTACGCGACCCCGGCGCAGCAGGAACAATGGTTGAAGCCGTTGCTGGCCGGCGAGATTCGCTCCTGTTACGCGATGACCGAGCCCCAGGTCGCCTCCAGCGACGCCACCAATATCGAACTCAGCATGACGCTCGACGGCGACAAATGGCTGCTCGACGGGCGCAAGTGGTTCATCACCGGGGCGATGAACGAGCGCACCCGGATTATCATCGTCATGGGCAAGTCGGATCCCGATAACCCGGATCGGCATAAACAGCAGACCCAGGTGCTGGTGCCCAGGGACACACCGGGGGTCGAGATCCTGCGCGCGCTGACCACGCTCGGCTACGACGACGCGCCGATCGGCCACGCCGAAATCCGTTTCAACCAGGTCAGGGTGCCGGCCGAAAACGTGCTGCTCGGGGCGGGGCGCGGTTTCGAGATTGCGCAGGGCAGGCTCGGTCCCGGCCGCATGCACCACTGCATGCGCCTGGTCGGCGCCGCGCAGCGGGCGCTGGAGATTACCTGCCAACGCGTGCAGCGGCGCAGCACCTTCGGGCGCAAACTGAGCCAGCACCAGTCGGTGCGCGAGGATATCGCGAAGAGTTTTGCGGAGATCGAGATGGCGAGACTGCTGGTGCAGAAAACCTGTCTGCGGATGGATGAGGTCGGCGCGCAGCAGGCGCGCGACATGATTGCGGCCTGCAAAACCAGCGTGCCGCTGATGGTACAGACCATCATCGACCGCTGCATGCAGATGCATGGCGCAGGCGGCCTCTGCCGCGATTATTTCCTCGCCGAGGCGTTCAACTATGCGCGCTGGTGCCGCCAGGCCGACGGCCCGGACCAGGTGCACCAGATGGCGCTCGGTAAACAGATTATCGAACGTTACGGCGGTTAGCGCGCGATGTCCGACGACCAGCTCGACCGGGACGCGCTGCAGCGCTACCTGGCGTCGCATGTCCCGCAAACCGGACAGCTGCAGGGCGTCGAGAAGTTCAGCGACGGCCAGTCCAACCCGACTTTTTTGTTGAACACCTCGACCGGCCGGTTCGTGCTGCGCCGCCAGCCCCCCGGGGAATTGCTGAAATCCGCGCACGCGGTGGATCGCGAGTTTCGCGTGATCGAGGCGCTGCAGCACAGCGAGGTACCGGTCGCGCGCGCCATCCATCTGTGCGCAGACCGCGACGTCATCGGCAGCCTGTTTTACCTCATGAGCTACGAGCCCGGGCGGATATTCTGGGATCCGACCCTGCCGGGGCTGGATAAGGCGCAGCGCCATGCAATTTACGGCGAAATGAACCGCGTGCTCGCGGCGCTGCACGATGTCGATGTCGACGCGGTCGGGCTCGCCGATTTCGGCAGGCCCGGCAATTATTTCGAGCGCCAGGTGAGCCGCTGGAGCCGCCAGTACCGCGCCTCCGAAATCGAGCCGATCGCGGCGATGGATCGATTGATCGAATGGCTACCGCAAAACCTGCCGCCGGACGACGGCAAGGTCAGCCTGATCCATGGCGACTATCGTATCGACAACATCATTTTCGACGCCACGAATCCCCGCGCGAAAGCAGTGCTCGACTGGGAACTGTCGACGCTGGGCCATCCCTACGCCGATCTCGCCTACCAGTGCATGCAGTGGCGCATGGACCGGGACTGCGTGATAGCGGGGCTCGGCGAT
>JAOTUD010000155.1 GCA_029864065.1 Gammaproteobacteria bacterium
GAAAAATTTATGCGACTCAATACCTGTAAATCGTCGTAGCCGGCGTCAAGGTTTTCGACGACTAGTTGTGAAGTCATGAACCGGCTCTCGAGGCGGAGATACTGTAGCTCAGCAGTATAACCGGCAACAGCCCCGCCGCCACTATCGTCAACGCGGCTGTCGAAGAATCCGCAAGCCTTTCGTCCGAAGCAAGCTCGAAAGCCCTGACCGCCAGCGTATTGAAATTAAAGGGTCGCAATATCAGGGTCGCAGGCAGTTCCTTCATGACGTCAACGAACACGATCAGCAATGCGGTCAGCACCGTTCCCTTCATCAACGGCAGGTGCACGCGCAGCAGGATTCGCGACGGCGGATAGGACAGCGAGCGCGCCGCGTCGTCCATCGAGGGCTTGATATTGAGCAGGCCCGACTCGACCGCCTGAATCGAAACAGCGAGGAAACGGACCATGTAGGCAAACATTACCGCAAACAGGCTGCCGCTTAGCAGCAGCCCGCTGGAAAATCCGAATTGCGCGCGCATCAGGCCGTCGATGCTGTTATCGAACCAGGCGAACGGAATAATGACGCCGACCGCGACGACGGTACCGGGTACGGCATAGCCGGTGGCGACCACCCGAATCGATGCCGTGACCGTTTTACTGCGCAGCAGTCGCTTGCCGTAGGCAAGAAACAATGCCAGCGCGACCGCAAGCAGCGCCGCGCTCGACGCCAACCTGAGCGAATTCAGGGTTAGCTGCAGGAAACTGGCGTCGATCATGTAGCTGTAGGTTTCCAGGGCCCACCGCGCCAGCTGCCAGGCCGGCAGCAGGAATCCCAGCAGCAGGGGCAGGAAACACGCGCAGAACGCGGCCAGCGCGCGAAAACCGCGCAATCGATATTGCGGCAGTGAACGGTAGCGGTAGGTAGCATGGTGGTATTGCGCGCGCTTGCGCGACCAGCGTTCGACGGCGATAAGCGTAAACACGAACAGCAGCAGAATTGCGGCGAGCTTGGCCGCGGCGACGCTGTCGCCCAGGCCGAACCAGGTACGGAAGATGCCGGTAGTGAAAACGCCGAGTCCGAAATAGGCAACCGCGCCGTAGTCGGCCAGGGTTTCCATCAGTGCCAGCGACAGCCCCGCGACGATAGCCGGCCGCGCCAGCGGCAACGCGACCCGGTAGAAACTGGACCAGACCGAACAGCCCAGCGTGCGGCTTACCTCGAGCACGCAGACCGATTGTTCCAGGAAGGCGGCGCGCGCGAGCAGGTATACATAGGGATAAAGCACCAGCGAGAACATCGTCACCGCGCCCCCGAGCGAACGGATCTCGGGAAACAGGTAATCGCCCGCACCCCAGCCGCTAGCTTCCCTGATCCAGGTCTGCACCGGACCGGCGAAATCGAACATCCCGGTATAGGTGTAGGCGATGATATAGGTCGGGAAGGCAAGCGGTAACAACAGCGCCCAGGCGAACAGCTTTTTACCAGGGAACACGCACAGGCTGGTGAGCCACGCGCAGCCGACCCCGATGACGAGCGTGCCGATTGCGACCCCCAGCATCAGCACCGCAGAATTAAACAGATACTCGGCGAGCACCGTGTCGAGCAAATGCTGCCAGACATCGTTGGCGGGATGCATGACAAATCCGACAATGGTAAAAAGTGGCAGGCTGAATAGCGTTGCGACCAGCAATACTCCGGGCATCCAGAAACGTTGCAGGTAAGGGTTGCTAACCGGGGCTGTGTTCAAATGATTACTGCTCAAGCGGTGTTAGGATGCAATCTGTGCTAGCTGTGCCAGGGATTAAACTCGCTGCCCGGCTAAATTAATTGGTTTACCGGCCGCTTTCGGCGCTAAACTTGGTAAGCGGTGAAAGTCGATGGTCGACATCCAGGCAAGGATTCTAATGAATAAAGTTATCGCCGTAAATAATAACAGTTCTCATTCGCATTAAATACCAGGTATGGCTGAAAAACCGGATATTCGACATTTACTGGCAGATCATTTTTCGCAATGGCGCGAGGTCGCCGACTATCTTGCCGCGAATGGGTGCCGCGCTGCAGATATCGAAAAAATCGAACGCCTTGCCATCGCGAGTCCCTATGCGCTGCATCAACTGCTGCGCAATCCCGGGTTCGCGCAAAGCCTGCTGAAACTCGATCGATTCTTGCTGGATGACCAGGTCGGAGATGCCGTCGCCGACGAAAAAGTCAACCTGGACCAGCTCAGGCGCGAACTGAGGCATTACCGCCACCGTAAACTCGTCGAGATTATCTATCTCGACGTGGTCGGCGAAAACCCCGTCGAAAAGACCCTGCGACGCCTGAGCGACCTTGCCGACCAGTTGATTCGCGTCGCGCTGGATGCCTGCGACAGGAGCCTGTCCGCAAAACACGGCCAACCCGCAGACGCCCAGGGTAATGCCATGCAGCTGAATATTATCGCGATGGGAAAGCTCGGCGGCCGTGAGCTTAATTTTTCTTCCGATATCGACCTGATCTGCTGTTTTGATCACGATGGCGAACTCCAGGGTTACGGCCAGTTGAGTTACCAGGAATACTTCGCGCGGCTGGTGCGACTGTTCAGCCAGGTTCTCGGCGACACCACCGAGGACGGCTTTGTCTACCGGGTCGACCTGCGCCTGCGCCCCTGGGGCGATTCCGGTCCGGTGGCACTGAGCCACGGCGCGCTCGAACACTATTACCAGCTCCACGGTCGCGAGTGGGAACAGTATGCAATGGTCAAGGCGCGGGTGGTTACCGGCAGCGACCCTAGCCGCGCACATCTGGCCGCGCTGCTGAAGCCTTTCGTGTATCGGCGCTATCACGATTACCGCGTTTTCGAGGGGCTCGCAGCGCTAAAGGAAAAAATCGATGCGCAGGCCCGCAGCAAGGGCATGCGCGTCAATATTAAAATCGGGTCGGGGGGCATTCGCGAAATCGAGTTCTTCGTGCAGGCTTTTCAGATACTGAAGGGTGGACGGAACCGTCGCCTACAAAGCACCGAGATATTCGACTGTTTCGACGCGCTGCTCGAGTACGACATCGTCGATCGCGACACGATAGAAACACTACGCGCAGCGTACCGGTTTCTGCGCCTGCTGGAAAATCGAATTCAGATGTATGAGGACCAGCAAACCCACGTCTTGCCCGATAATCCGGCGCAGCAGGCGCGTATAGCGGCCACCCTCGGCTTTACCGACTGGAACGAGTTAAACGATCGCCTACAGCAGCATCGCGACCAGGTGAACCGACTGTTCAGAGAGCTGTTCCAGCGCGAAGTCGAATCCGTCCCCGAGCTGATCATCGACGACAGCTTCGCCGAATCCATAGACGACGAAAAACGCTGGGATTTTATCGACAGGTCGGGCATAGCTAACAGCGCGCAGATCAACAAATCGCTTAACCGCTTTCTGCGCTCCAAGGCCTGGAACTACATGTCTGCAAGGGCGAAAAAGCGTTTCAATACGCTGCTGCCCGACCTGCTGGAAACGATCGGGTCCAACGCTGACCCGGCCTCGCTGTTCGACCGCTTCATGCTCCTGTTCTCATCGATAGCCGGGCGCAGCGTCTATTTCGAGCTGCTCTACCAGAACCTTGCGCTGCTCGAAAAACTCGCGTCGCTATTCGAGAAGAGCGCGTGGATTGCCGACGAGGTTTCGCAGTATCCGATGCTGCTTGAAAACCTGATTCATCCCGGTGATCAGGATCGTTTCGACAAGACCGCATTGCAGCTGCGCCTGCAAACCCAGCTCGCCAACGTTGAGGGAGATACCGAGCTGGAGCTGGACAGCCTGCGCCTGTTCAAGCGCGAGCAAACCCTCGTCATCGCGTGTGCGGAACTGGCCCAGGAGATTGACGCCATCCAGGTCAGTCGCTACCTCAGCGAGCTCGCCGGGGTGGTGCTGGAAGCGGTGTACCAGCTCGCCCGCAAGGACCTGCGACAAAAATTCGGTATTCCCGAGTGCAGCGAGGACGGGAACCGGCGCGAAGCCAATTTTTCGATCGTCGGCTACGGCAAGCTAGGCGGGTTCGAAATGCATTACCAGTCCGATCTCGATGTCATCTTCCTGCACGATTCCGGCGCTGAGCAGCAGCACAGCAGCGGCGACAAATGTATCGAGAATTCGGTTTATTTCGCGCGCCTCGCGCAGAAAATCATTTCGATGACCAGCGTGCTGACCGGTGCGGGCAAGCTATACGAAATCGATCCGCGGCTCAGGCCGGAGGGGTCGTCGGGTTTGTTGGTGTCCTCGCTACAGGCTTATCGTCGCTATCAACTGGAAAAGGCCTGGACCTGGGAGCATCAGGCCCTGATCAGGGCGCGCCTGGTCGCCGGCAGCCCGTTATTGCAGCAGGCGTTTGCTCGCATCCGCGAAGAAGTGCTGCGGTTACCGCGTGACGATCAAAAACTGCGCACCGATATCGTCGAGATGCGTGAACGAATTTACCGTAGCAAGCGACCGCCCGAGGACGAGCGCAGGGACCTGAAACAGTCGCGCGGCACCATGGTCGATATCGAGTTCATGGTGCAGTACTGGGTGCTGGCCCATGCAAATAATATTGGCTCGGATTGTTTATATTCTGATAACATAAGCCTGCTCAACGAGTTATTCCGGTTAAACCTGATTACCAGGTCGCAATCGCGGCTGGTTGAAATTTACGAAGACTATCACCGGTTACTGCACGAATCCGTGCTGCAAGACCGGTCTGGTGAAGTCGATGCCGATATCATCGACGAGCATATTGACCATGTTAAAAAATGCTGGAACGAATGTTTTGGCTTGCAGGAGAACTGAATTATGTCGATGGCCGATCGCGATGGTTTCATCTGGTTCGATGGTGAAATGGTGGCTTGGCGTGAGGCAACCGTACACGTCCTGACCCACACCTTGCACTACGGCATGGGTTGCTTCGAGGGCGTGCGCGCCTATCACGCCGAACAGGGTACCGCGATCTTTGCGCTCGATGCGCACACCAGCCGCCTGCTCGACTCCTGCAAGGTCCTGGGTATGCCGATCCCGTACCACAAGCAGCAATTGATGGATGCGCAGATCGCCGCGGTACGCGATAACAAACTCGACAGCGCCTACATCCGCCCGATGGTTTTTTACGGTTCGGAGGGTATGGGCTTGCGCGCCGACAACCTGAGCGTGCATTGCATCGTCGCCGCCTGGGAATGGGGCTCTTATCTCGGGCAGGACGGGCTCGAGAAAGGCATCCGCATCAAGACCTCGTCGCAGACGCGCCACCACCCCAACATCGCGATGACCAAGGCCAAGGCCAACGGTCAGTATATCAACTCGATGATTGCGCTTGGCGAAGCGCTGAAGGACGGCTATGACGAGGCCCTGCTGCTCGATCCCGAAGGCTACGTCGCCGAGGGCACCGGGGAAAATATATTCATCGTCAAGGAAGGTGTCATGTACACGCCCGAGACAACGACGGCTCTGAACGGTATAACGCGTAAAACAATATTCAGGCTCGCCCGGGACCAGGGTCTGGACATCATCGAGAAGCGTATCACCAGGGACGAGGTTTACATCGCCGACGAAGCATTTTTCACCGGCACCGCGGCGGAGGTAACCCCGATCGCCGAACTCGATAATCGTTCGATCGGCAGCGGCGCCCGGGGGCCGGTAACCGAGCGTCTGCAGTCCGCCTATTTCGACCTGGTGCATGGCCGCAACGAAAAATATCTCGACCTGCTAACTTACGTTAAATAGGAAATCGATGGTTAATCCCGACACAGCTGCCAACCAGGGCGCCTATACGACCCCGAACGCGAAAACCGCGGTCGAAGTCAAACCCGCCGATTTGCCGATTCACTGCCCAGCCGCCGGATCGAGCCTGTGGGATTCGCATCCGCGGGTCTATATTCCGGTCGAGGAAAACGGCGGCGAGGCGAAGTGCCCCTACTGCGGCACGATGTTCAAGCTGCTGTGAGCAAACTCTGTCCGCGCCTGTTTCTCGCGGAGACGCGGAGTCCGCCGGGAAAAGGTTCGCATAACGACACTCCGCATAAACCATCCCCTGCCAGATAACTGCTGCCAGTCGAGTTCACGCGCATATCTACGCAGGCAGTTAACCGGCCGGTTTACCTTGCGCGTCCTGACACGACGAATACATTCCCATAAAAAAAAGGGGAAACGCCTGTTTCCCCTTTATAACAGCATAAAACTCCGGATCGATTACTAGACCGTGGCGACCTCGTCTTCGGCGACCGCCTTCATGCTCAGGCGGATTCGGCCCTGGCGATCGACCTCGAGCACCTTGACCTTGATGACGTCGCCTTCGGAAAGCTTGTCGCTGACGTTTTCGACGCGCTCGTCGGAAATTTGCGATATGTGCACGAGACCGTCCTTGCCGGGCAGGATATTGACAAAAGCGCCGAAGTCCATGATCTTGGCAACCTTGCCCTCGTAAATAACGCCCACCTCGACCTCGGCAGTTACCTGCTCGACGCGTCGCCGCGCTTCGTCACCCGCTGCTTTTTCCACCGATGCGATCTTGATGACACCGTCGTCATCGACTTCGATGGTGGCCCCGGTTTCCTCGGTAATGGCGCGGATGGTGGCGCCACCCTTGCCGATAACGTCGCGGATTTTCTCGGGATTGATGCGGAAGGTAATCAGGCGTGGCGCGTATTCCGACATTTCGGCGCGGCTTTCGCTCAATACCTTGGCCATTTCGCCGAGGATGTGCAAGCGCCCCGCCCTGGCCTGGTCCAGCGCCTTTTGCATGATCTCGGTGGTAATACCGTCGATCTTGATATCCATTTGCAACGCGGTTATGCCATCGTTGGTGCCGGCAACCTTGAAGTCCAT
>JAOTUD010000156.1 GCA_029864065.1 Gammaproteobacteria bacterium
ACTGGTAAACAGGCGAATCTCCTCGTAATTACCGGCGGCAAGCGGAACGTTCACCAGCAGATCGGCGGTTTTTCCGCCCTGCAGGCCGAGCAGGTCGATCGATTGCGGCGTGGACAGCGTGAATTTGGCCCAGCCACCGGACTGGGCCTTGAACTCGACCGCGGTGAAACGAACCACGGCCCGCACCAGGCTATCGATCGGCGCGTCGGTCAGGTGCAGCGAAACGCTCGAGCTGCTGCCGGCATTGCTGGACTGGGTGATCACAACCGGGGTCTGCGGGGCGGATGTGTCGCCAGGCGTCGAAGCCTCTCCACCGGAGCCCGAGTCGGTACCGCAGGCCGCAGCGAGCATGCACAGCAGCGGGATCAGGAGGTGTCGCAAACGTCGCCGCATAATAGCCGTTTCCCAATAGTGAGACACCGTTAACGACCAGTCCCGTACCGGTAATTCACGGTGCCTGTTTATCAATGGAGTCAATATTAAGAGGAGATGCGCGCGGCAACGGTGAACTGCGTCAAATTACCGCCGGCAACAGGACGAAAGGTAGCATTTAACGGCCGAACTGCGCTTTTCGCAGGACCGTTCCCGTCATACCGCCATCCCGGCCCCGACCCGAAGCGTCGGACCGCGGCATCCACCTGGATCCCAGGTCGGCAATGGATTGCGGCTCGGAGGCCGCAATGACGGGGGTTTCCCGTCATGCCGGGCTCGACCCGAAGCGTCGGACCGCGGCATCCACCTGGGTCCCAGGTCGGCAATGGATTGCGGCTCGGAGGCCGCAATGACGGGGATTTCGCGGCGTGGCGGGGTTGGCTTCGCCTCTTGTCCGAGGTTTATTTTTATGTGCAGACACGTGGATTTGCGTACTGCGGACGTTTATGCTTCGTCTAATTGCAGGTCTCACCATTCGTGGGGCCGAAAATGGGGCCTGCGGTCCCTGACAGGAATAACAAGAGTGAGCAAGTTTGACTAACGGCAACGATGCACTTGGCGGGGCGGCGGCGCGGCGCGTATCGGCGCGCGAGGAATTCGTCGTCGACTCCCGCGGGCCCGCGGCCACGGCCGCGCTGCCGGCAAACATCCGCCGACCGCGTGAAATCAGCGAAACCGCCGCGCCCCAGTTCCCCATCGTCGAGCCCGGCGCGGTCACCTTCGCCTGGCAGGGCGAGGCCGAATCGGTGTGGCTGCGTCATTTCATGAAGCTCGACAACGCCGCCTTCGAACTCGAGCGCGAGGCGAGTACGGACTGGTGGCGGCTACGGCTGCTGGTGCCCGACCGCGCGCGCTTCGAGTACAAGTTCGATATTGTCAGAAACGGTCACGGCGAATGGATCAACGACCCGCTGAACCCGAAGCTCGCCAGCGACCCGTTCGGCGGCAACTCGGTATGCGAGACCTGGGGTTACGCCGTTCCGGAATGGACGACGCCCGGCCTTGCCACAGCCGTGGGTTCGGTCGAGCAGCTGGTGGTGAAAAGCCACGCCTTCAAAGGCAATCGCAACGTCGGCATCTACCTGCCGGCCGGCTACGACGAGAGCGAGCCCTACCCGCTGGTCGTCATCCACGACGGTTACGACTACATCGATCACGCCGCGCTGGTGCCGACGCTCGACAATCTGATCGAGCGCGGCGATCTGCCGCCGCTGATCGCCGCGCTGACGCAGTCGCCGGATCGCTCGGTCGAGTATGTCGACGACCCGCGCCACGTGACCTTCGTCACCGAGGAATTGCTGCCGGCGCTCGAAGCCGCCTACAACATCGCGCCCAGCGCGCATAACCGCGTGCTGATGGGCGCGAGCCTCGGCGCGGTGGCGTCGCTGTCGATCGCCGCGCGCGCGCCGCGCATGTTCGGCGGCGTGGTGCTGAAATCGGGCTCGTTCATTTTCAATCAGCGACTGCTCAAGACCCGGCACGAACTGTTCGAGCGCGTGTCGGCCTTCATCGACAGCATGAGCGAGCACGAGCGCATGCTGCATCGCGCCTTCGTCAGCTGCGGGCGCTACGAGGGGCTGGTGCGCGAAAACCGGCGCATGGCGGCATTCCTGCACCACGCCGGGGTCGCGACCCGCTACGAGGAAAGCCGCGACGCGCACCACTGGGGCAACTGGCGCGACCAGACGCGCGAGGGCCTGATGTGGTGCCTGCAACCCGCCATGTCGAAGCAACCGCCGCAGGCCCACCCATATCCGGAGGAGGAAGCATGACCGATAAAATCAGAAACATTGGCCTGTCGCTCGGCGCCGACATCTGCTGGCCGATCTGCTACGAGACGCTGATGCACAAGCTCGATCTCGCGATCCCGCACGACGGCGACGCGCTGCGCTTCAACGTCGAGCGCCTGTCGATCGAGCCCTTCGACCTGCGCCAGCCGATCAAGTACGACGTCGTCATCGACCGTCTCACGCACTGGTATCACCCCAGCCGCGAGTGGATCAAGAAGGCGATCATCCTCAACGGCCTCTACGTCTACAACAACCCGTGGTCGCTGCAGTCGAACGAAAAGCAGACCAGCTACTGCGCGATGATGCGCCTCGGCCTGCCGATCCCCGACACCTGGATGATTCCGCCCAAGGCCTACAATCCGAGTGCCGACCTGCAGTCGACGCTGCGCCAGTACGCGCGCTACTTCGACCTCGGCGAGATCGGCGCCAAGATCGGTTACCCACTGTTCATGAAACCCTACGACGGCGGCGCCTGGGTCGGCGTCAGCAAGATCGACGACGAGAGTGCGCTGTGGCGCGCCTACGAGGGCAGCGGCACGCTGGTGATGAACCTGCAGAAGGGCATCGTGCCCTACGATTACTTCGTGCGCTGCATCGGCCTCGGGCCGCAGACGCGCTGTGTCAACTACGATCCGGCCGCGCCGCTGCACAACCGCTACCAGATGGATTACGACTTCCTCGACGCCGAGGATCGCTCTGTGCTCGAAGACATGACGCTGACTGTCAACGCGTTCTTCGGCTGGGATTTCAATTCCTGCGAATCGTTGAAACGCGACGGCGTCTGGCACCCGATCGATTTCGCCAACGCCTGCCCGGACAGCCAGGTGACCTCGCTGCATTTTCATTTCCCGTGGCTGATCAAGGCCAACCTGCGCTGGTCGGTGTTCTGCGCCGCGACCCGGCGCAAGATGCACGCCAACCTCGACTGGCAACCGTTCTTCGACATCGCCGACCGGGACCTGGCGCCGCGCGAGCGGCTCGCGGCTTATGCAAAGCTTGCGCGCGAGCGTTTCGAGACCGAGCGTTTCGAGGAATTCTGCGCCACCCACCTGGCGCATCTCGACGAGGTCGCCGACGAATTCTTCACCTCCGACATCGCCCACGACGCGGTGCTGCAAAAGGTGACCGCGCTGTTTCCCGAGCACGAGATCGAGCCCTTCACCGAACTCTTCTGGCAGCGCATCCAGGAAGCCTGCAGGGTCGAAAAGGCGGCGCGATGAGGCAGGTCAGCACCTGGTATTCGCCACGGCTCGAGTGCGATCTCACGGTCGCGCGCTGGGGCCACATGGGCGAGCCGGTGCTGCTGTACCCGACCGCGGGCGGTGACGCGCTCGAGGCCGAGCGCATGTTGATGATCGAGGTACTCGCGCCGCTGATCGAGGCGGGTAGGGTCAAGATTTACTCGATGGACAGCGTCGCGGGGCGCGCCTGGGCGCAAAAGAAACCGGACGACTACTGCAGCCGGCTGCAGAACGCCTTCGACGCCTGCGTGGTGCACGAAGTGGTGCCCGCGATCCGCACCGATTGCAACAGTGACGACATCGAGATCATCAGCGCCGGCGCGTCGATCGGCGCCTTCAACGCGGTTGCGACGGTGTGCCGCCACCCCGATATCTTCAGGCTCGCGATCGCGATGTCGGGTTCCTACGATTTCGAGCGCCTGCTCGGCATTCACGTCAACGAGGATTTCTACTTTGCCTCGCCGCTGCTGTTCCTGCCGAACCTCGGCAAAAGCCCGCAGCTCGACGCGCTGCGCAAGCGCTTCGTGCTGCTCGCGACCGGCACCGGCAACTACGAGTACCCGCAGGACTCGTGGCGCATGGCCGACGTGCTCGGCGCCATGGGCGTACCCAACCGCGTCGACGCCTGGGGCGAGGAGTGGCACCACGACTGGCCGACCTGGCGGCGCATGCTGCCGCAGTACCTGGACGAATTCGTTCGCTGAGCGACGCGCCCCGAACCGGAGTAACCGACATGAACGTGATCTTTATCGAACCCGCCTTTCCCGCCAACCAGCGCCAGTTCGTGCGCGCGCTCGCCGCCACCGGCAACCGCGTCATCGGCATCGGCGAGCGCCCCTACGACTGGTTCGACAGCGAGCTCAAGAGCTGGCTCGCAGAATACGAGCAGATCTCGTCGGTGACGGACGAGGCCGCGCTCGAGGCCGCGGTGCGTCGCGTGCAAGCGCGCGAGTGGGTCGATCGCATGGAGGCGACGGTAGAGGCGCACGTGCTCTCCACCGCGCGCGTGCGCGAGGCCACCGGCATTCCCGGGCTGCCGGCGCAAGCCGCGTGGCTGTGCCGCGACAAGGTCGCGATGAAGGAAGCGCTGCGCGCGGCCGGCGTGCCCTGTGCCGCGTCGGCCGGCGTCGCGAGCGTCACGGAAGCGCGCAAATTTGCGAAAGCGGTTGGTTACCCGCTGATAGTCAAGCCGCGCGCGGCCGCAGGGGCGTCGGGCACCTACCGCGTCGATAACAATCAGGAACTAGACGCGATACTGAAGGAGACGCACGTCGCCGACGGCAACAGCGCCGCGATCGAGGAATTCATCACCGGCCACGAGGGCTTCTACGACACGCTCACGGTAAACGGCGAGATCCGCCACGACTTCATCAGCCACTACTTCCCGAACGTGCTCGAGGCGATGCGCACGCGCTGGATCAGTCCGCAGATCATCTGCACCAACCGCATGCAGGCGCCCGATTACGCCGAGCTCTACGAACTCGGCCGCCGCGTCATCGAGGTGCTCGGCATCACCACCGCGCCGACGCACATGGAATGGTTCTTCGGGCCCAAGGGCCTCAAGTTCTCCGAGATCGGCGCGCGCCCGCCCGGCGTCGGGCAGTGGGACGTGTACTGCTACGCCAACGAGTTCGACCTGTTTCGCGAATGGGCCTGCGCCGTCACCCACGGGCGCGGCGAGGCGAGCCCGTCAAGGCGCTACGCCTGCGGCATCATCGCGCTTCGGCCCGACCGCGACGGCGTCATCTCGCACTACGACGGTGCCGACGAGATCTGGCAGCGCTTCGGCGACAACATCGTCGCGCAGCACTTCCCCGAGCCCGGCACGCCGACGCAGGGCGTCGAGGCCGGCTACATGGCGAACGCGTGGATGCACGTGCGCGATCCCGACTATGATCGCTTACGCGAAATCATGAACACGATCGGTAAAACCGTCCAGGTGCGCGCGCGTTGATGCGCGCCCCGGGTAACCTGAAAAGCGAAGCCGCAAGGCGTACGAATTGAGGAGCTGACATGGCGAGCGAACCCGAATTCACCATAGGCGTCGAGGAGGAATACCTGCTCGTCGATGTCAACACCGGCGAACTCGTCGACGCGGCGCCGGAAGGGCTGATCGAGGATTGCGACCACGCGTTTCCCGACCAGGTGCACCCCGAGCTGCTACAGTGCCAGATCGAGATCGGCACGCGCCCGCGCAAGCAGATGGCCGACGTGCGCCAGGACCTCGTCGACCTGCGCAGCATCGTCGGCGAAGTGGCGGCGCGTTACGGCGTCGGCGTGATCGCGTCATCGACGCATCCCTGGGCGAGCTGGCGCACGCAGCGCTACTCGGTGCAGGAGCGCTACCGCTTGCTCAGCGAGCACATGCAGGCGGTGATGCAGCGCATGACTATCTGCGGCATGCACGTGCACGTCGGCGTCGAGCCGGATGCGCTGCGCTTCGACCTGCTGAACCAGGTGACTTACATATTGCCGCACCTGCTGGCGCTGTCGACCTCGTCGCCGTTCCTCGAAGGCCGCGACACCGGGCTCAAGTCGTTTCGCATCGCGCTCTACAGCGAACTACCGCGCACCGGGCTGCCCGAGCAGTACGACAACGAGTCCGATTACCAGCGCGAGGTCGACCTGCTGGTCGAGACCGGCGTGATCCAGGACGCGAGCCGCATCTGGTGGGACATCCGCCCGAGCATTCGCTACCCGACGCTCGAGATGCGCATTTCGGACGTGTGCACGCTGCTCGACGACGCGGTTTGCATCGCGGCGATCTATCGCTGCTGGCTGCGCATGCTATGGCGGCTCAAGTGCAGCAACCAGCGCTGGCGGCGCTACTCCAATTTCCTGATCAGCCAGAACCGCTGGCTCGCGATGCGCTACGGCATGGAGCGCGGCCTGATCGACTTCGGCAAGCGCGCGCTGGTGCCTTACCCCGAACTGCTCGACGAAATGCTCGCCATCATCGAGCCCGACGCCGAACATTTCGGTTGCATGGCCGAGGTCGCGCACGCGCGCACCATCGCCCAGCGTGGCACCAGCGCCGACCGTCAGCGAGCCGCCTACGCCGCGGCAAAAGCCGCCGGCGCCGACGAGATCACGGCACTCGCCGCCGTCGTCGACGGCCTGCGCAAGGAGACGCTCGATTTCTAGTTCGAGGTTGTTCGCTGGCCGAAATTCACAAAATCGCGGCTATCCGCCGCCGCGGGCTTGACTCCGGCCGCGCTCGACTATTTAATACGCGCTTTCGCACTCTATGCCCAGGTAGCTCAGTCGGTAGAGCAGAGGACTGAAAATCCTCGTGTCGGTGGTTCGATTCCGCCCCTGGGCACCATTTTTCAATAACTTA
>JAOTUD010000157.1 GCA_029864065.1 Gammaproteobacteria bacterium
CAGCGTAGATGGCATCGGTTATATCGGCGCCGTCGCGCAGCAACTGCTTGAAGCGATCGCTGCGCGCGGCCTGCTGGAACTTTTTCGGCGATACGCCGAAAATCGACTTAAATACGCGCTGCATGCGCGATGGCGACAGGTGCACGCGCGCGGCCAGCTTCTCCAGGGTCATGGATTCGTCGGCCCTGACGGCAATATAGCGCGCCAGCGCGACAAATTTTTCCAGGTTAGGATCGCTGCGTTGTGACATGGCGTAATAATACCCCGCTTTGCTGTTTCGATGCGGGGATGTTAGCCGGGCAGCAGCCGAAATAATCTCCGTTTATTGCTGACATGGGAGGATAGCGACTGGCAGCAACCGCTATCATTGAAATCTTTCAGTTGCGGAGCCATTAGTCACCACCGCAGGCGACCGACGGATCAATACACCTAGCATCCAAATACGTGGCACCGACGGCCGCCCGGTTCGTTCTGCCGGTAAACGGGTCTCACCGATCCATCTTCACGAATTTCCATAATTATTTGCAGTGGAAACGTGGAACCAAAATAAGCGGGTATCCTCGGATTCAGAGTCTCGGCCAGACGGCTGCCATCCGGGAGTGTCCAGCCCAGCTCGATACCCCGCCCGGGGTAGTCCCGTCTGCCGAAAAGATCGTAGCACATGGCGTTTTTCGCAATTTCAGCACAGCTCAGCGTCTTCGGCGAATCGACGATATGCAGCTTAACATCATGGATGGCTGCTCCGGACAGGTTATGGACCTGCACCTCGTTGAAGGAATAGGTGGGATGGTATCCCGTTGCGCAGGCGCTGACCGCAACAGCGAAAATTAAAATAAATAAATTTTTCATGCACGCTCCGTTGGCTAATTGTACAGCTGCCTGCGCCTGATCATTCGAGTCCGATTGACTGGGACAACCTGGCGCGACGCAAAGCATATTAGACACCAGTTATTCCTCCAAAATTCGAGCTTTTGACAATTTTCCGAATAGTTAAGATTCGAAGCCGAAACTGGTCAACTATTCAACTGGCAGGCCCGCGTCGACGAGCAACTGGCGCGCGAAATCCACCGGGATGCCAATGTTGGAGCCGCCGTATTCGGGGATAATCGCGGCATTGATCGCGACGACTTCCCCGTCGATATCGAGCACCGGGCCGCCGCTGCCACCATGCGTGGTATCCGCATCGTACACCACGGTCGCCGCGGAGCGCTGGCCGACGATGCCGCGACTTGCTAACGGACGGATGAACTTCGCCCGTGACAGGCGCTCGGCTACTTCCCAGAAATCGAGGCTGTCCTCTGCCTGCAGGTCCGCGAGGAAGCTGTCGCCGGTCTGCGCCAGCATGCCGCGCAGGCCCGTGGGATACCCCATGACGATAACCTCGTCACCGGGCCTCGGGAGGGTATTGCTGAATTTTAAATAGGGCAGCCCGTCGACCACGTCGTCGCATTTCAACAGCGCGAGATCGCTCGCGTCGCTGGCCTTGAGCAAGGTTACCGTAAAGGCTCTCTCGGTACCTGGCAGGTAGCCGAGAAAACGGAGAGACACCGGCTCCATGCCCTGTTCTACCAATGTTTCCAGGCTGCTATCGTATTCCCATGGCAGGGCCACGTGGCGATTGGTCAGCAGCGCCCCGTCGGGGCTGACCAGGAACGCGGTTCCGGTGAACTGCCGCCGGGCGATTTCACCCTCGCCTTCCAGGGTCAGCAGCGGTTCGCCGTAAATCGAAAACAGCGGACGCCCGTCGGCATCGACCTGGTAACGCAGCATGCGCCGCGATTCGACATGCCGGAAACCGTAGGATCCCTGCAGGAACATTATCGACCGGGTCGCCTCGGCGATGATCCGCGTGCTCGCCGCGGAGCGCCGCTCCAGCATTTGCAGCCGCTCCGCGGCGTCGCGCAGCGAATGTCGTATTTCCTGGCGCAGCAGGTTCAGGTCTTCCGGTCGCAGCGCCTCATCGCTGGTTCTGCTCAGGCTGCGCGCAAAATCTTCCAGCTGGTGGGCGCTGATTTCGGCCTGCTGTTGCAGCCTGACGCCGGAGCGATACTGCTGGTAAGCGATAAAGGTCAGGATGATCAGCGCAATAATGACGCTGACGCGGAACAAAACCGTGGTTTCGAGCACAAAGTCCCGGCAGAAATCGCCGACGGCGCGCTGCAATCGCTCGATCCTCGGTCTGCGGCTGGTCCGGGCGTAGTCGATTGCATCGTCCAGCATATCGCCGAGCGAGCGCCTGATCCGGTCCCCCTGGCGATATACCCGGTACCGCGACAGCGGCCCCTTGTCACCGAATTCGATCAGGTCGCGCGCTTCGAGCTGTTTCGATGCGCAGCGCTCGCCGTTGATCCACAGCGGATTTTGGTTAAGCGCCTCGATTTCGTAGCTATCGCCGGAACGATGCAGGCGCGCCACGATCCCGTCTTGCAGCGCGGCGCTGCCAGCCTCGGCGATGCGAATCATGTCGGCGTCGTTCAGGGACACTTCCAGCGTGGCGCCGGTCAGCCAGGATGCGGTGCCGCGCGCCGGGCCGGTCAGTATCTCGAGCGATGCGGTAGCGGCGTCATGCGTCATGGGGATATCGTGGTTTTCAGCCATCGCGCTGGCCGGATTCGTTTTTGTTCTTCACGCCGGCTGTCGAATTTGCGGCAGATACCTTATCGTTGAACAGCCTGTCGAACGAGGATCCGGTGCATTTAGAAACCCTGTTGCGTGACATCGTCTTCGGCAACCGGCCATACCGCGTCGGTCATCCACATGTCCTTGAATTCGCCGTCGAGCTGCTTGCTCAGGCGAAACGCAAATACCACGGCGCGGCCTTGCGGAGAGGTCAGACGCACCATCTGGTAAGCCCTGTTTTCGACGTAGACGACTTCGCTGAATTCGCTGCTGGCATGATCGACCATGATGCCATAGGTAGAGCCCTTGACCATGCGCGTGAATCTGTCAAGCGGGCCGGTATTGACCTTGTTGGCCGGCGACGCGAACGCAAAGGTGGTTTCGATACCGGCGTTGGCATAGGGCTCGTCGTTTGTTGCCAGCGCGTCGATCACGATTCTGACGACATGCTGCGGTTCCAGCGCTACCGAGGGCCGCGGGCGGGTTGAGCTGCCTGGCGTGTCGGTTAAAGCCGCCGATGACGGCATCGATATCGATATCGCCATCGCCATCGCCATCAACAGCAGAGCAAATGGAACAATTTTTAATCTTTTCATTAGTTAAGGACCTCCAGGCTGAAGAATACGCCTTCCGGTAAAGATTGTCAGGCCGGTCGGAACGGCACCGGCAGACAACAAAATCGAGGCGCCTGTCGCGCCAGGGCCGAAAATGGGTATACTGCGCCGATGAGATTCATTCTCGCCATGGTCGCCGCCGCGGTGCTGCCACTGCCGGGCCAGGCGGCCAATATCAGGCAGCAAAACGCGATCTCCTGCATCAGCGATCAATCCAGCCTGCAGGGCCGCCACAAGGAATACGTCGCGCGCAAGAACTCCGAAAAGGCGCAATCCCTGTTTTCCGAAATTCTGCTGGCGGAAAACTTCGGCAACATGAAGTCGAAGATCCATTTCACCTGGAAACCGCGCGGTGACAATGGTCCGTCGATCGATATCGAAACGACCGACAAATCCCACAACCTGGTCAATATCCGCTCTTACACGAAAAACAGCCTGATCGTGGTTTCATCGGCGTCGAGCCCGTTTTCCACCGAAAGCTGGACCTTTGCCTTCAATTTCGAGGTCGAAACCATGATCGCGACCCGCGTGCAGAGCAATATCGGCAGCGTCAAGGGCGAGGTCATTACCTACGACTGCAGTTTCGAAAGCCTCGAACTCAACGGCCTTTTTTCACCGCGGATCCCGTCCCGGGCGAGAACTGCGGTTCAGTTTCGATTCACAAACCAGGATTAAACTGCTGGAAAAGGTCGCCAACCGGGTAAAAACTGTCGTATTTGCGACAAAACCGACGATTTTGTCGCAACGGTTGATTTTGCCGGCGAGGACCGCTAAGGTTTGCGGTTACCAAAGGTTCCGGGCATTGAAAACAATAATTGTTACCCGGCGATAATTAGAGGAAGAGTCATTGACAGCGCCGAGAATCCCATATCATGTCAAACGATGATCATTTAGTTCGCTTCGTCGATATCCAGAAAAGCTACGACGGCGAATCGCTGGTCGTCAAGAACCTCAACCTCGATGTCGCCAAGGGTGAATTCCTGACCATGCTGGGCCCATCAGGGTCGGGCAAGACCACCTGCCTGATGATGCTGGCCGGTTTCGAACCCGCCACCCACGGCGAGATTTACCTCAAGGAAAACCCGATCAACCGGGTGCCCCCGCACAAGCGCGGCATCGGCATGGTGTTCCAGAACTACGCTTTGTTTCCGCACATGACCGTGGCAGAAAACCTCGCGTTCCCGCTCGAAGTACGGCACATCGACAAGTCGGAACGCGAACAACGCGTCAGGCGCGCGCTCGACATGGTGCAACTGGGCCGCTTCGGCGACCGGCGACCGGCGCAGCTTTCCGGTGGCCAGCAGCAGCGTGTTGCGGTGGCGCGGTCGCTGGTATTCGATCCCGACCTGGTGTTGATGGACGAACCGCTGGGCGCGCTCGACAAGAACCTGCGCGAGCAGATGCAGTACGAAATCAAGCATATCCACGAAAACCTCGGCCTGACCGTTGTTTACGTCACCCACGACCAGAGCGAGGCGCTGACCATGTCGAACCGCATCGCGGTGTTCGACGACGGCATCATCCAGCAATGCGATCCGCCCTCGGTGCTCTACGAAGAACCCAATAACGCCTTTGTTGCCGAGTTCATCGGCGAAAACAATCGCTTCGTGGGTAAGGTAGTCGAAGACAATGGCGATACCGTCAAGGTCGAAATCGACAACAACGCCGGCACCGTGGTTGCGAAGAAGGTCAACGTCGGCGGCGTCGGCGAGCGCAGTACGCTGTCGCTAAGGCCCGAGCGCGTTACCGTCAATCCCGAGGCGGGATCGCTGCCGAATGTATTCAACGGTGTCGCCGAGGAACTGATTTACCTCGGAGACCATATCCGGACCCGTTTCACCGTTCTGGGTCACGACGATTTTATTGTAAAGATTCCAAATTCAGCCGTGCACGCTCATCTGAAGCAAGGTGAAAGCGTCAACATCGGCTGGAATGCGGAGGACTGCCGGGCCTTGGACCCGTCCGACTAACCGCGCAGTATTTTGTAACCATAGAGTAGTAGTAGAAGTAAACCGAAGAGGAGAAATCTCTGATGAAAATAACATTGAAACAAACCCTGCTGGCTTCAGTGGTTGCGGTTACCACCGCGGCTCATGCTGAAGTGAATATTGTTTCATGGGGTGGCGCATACACGGCCTCACAGCAAAAAGCTTACAAGGACACCTACAAGGACCCGGGCAGCATCAACTTTATCAACTACAACGGTGGCCTCGGCGAGGTGCGTACCCAGGTAGAATCGGGTAACGTAACCTGGGACATCGTCGACGTGTTGCCGCACGAAGGCCGCGTCGGCTGCGACGAGGGCCTGTTCGAGGAACTCGACCGCAGCCTGTTCAAGCCCGCGCCCGACGGTACCCCGATGGACGACGACATCATGGTCAAGGTGCCCAACAAGTGCCTGGTGCCGCAGATCTTCTGGTCTTACATGGCGTTCTACAAGGAAGGCACCTTCAAGGGCGAGCAGCCGACCACGATCGCCGACTTCTTCAACGTGAAGAAGTTTCCCGGCAAGCGCGGCATCCACACCTGGCCCAACGCGCTGATCGAAATGGCTTTGGCGGCAGATGGTGTTGCGATCAAGGACGTCTACAAGGTCATGAGCACCGACGCCGGCATCGACCGCGCCTTCAAGATGCTCGACAAGATCAAGGATCACGCCGTGTTCTGGTCATCCGGCGCCAAGCCGCTGGAGCTGGTGCAGTCGGGCGAAACCGCGATGGCGCTGGCCTACAACGGCCGTGTCGGCGCCGCGATACTGTCGGAAGGCACCAAGTTCGTGCCGATCTGGGACGGGCAGGTGCTGGAAGAGGAATGGCTGGTGTTGATGAAG
Organism: Gammaproteobacteria bacterium; assembly: GCA_029864065.1. Taxonomy (GTDB): domain Bacteria; phylum Pseudomonadota; class Gammaproteobacteria. Next base: position 6,064 of record JAOTUD010000157.1, read on the forward strand.
GGCGCACCTAACCGCAAGGAGGCGATCGACTTCCTGATTCACGCCTCGACCACTGAATCGCAGGCGGAACAGGCCAAGTATATCAACTACGGCCCGATGCGCGCCTCGGCGTTCGACGTCATGAAAAAAGGCGAGCCCTGGTTCCACAATGGCAAAACCATCATGGAGCACATGCCGAACCGGCCGGAAGTCATGGCGCGCACCGTGGTCGCCAATCCCGAGTGGTGGGCGGACTACGGCGACTCGATCAGCGAACGTTACACCGCCTGGATGGCTCAGTAACCAGTAACGAAGACCGGGGACGGATTGGTCCGTCCCCGCTTTTCCGGATAGAAAAATCATGAGCACAGCACCCGCAACCATCGAAGGCCCACTGATAACCGCCGACGGCGTTCCGTTAAAGGAAAGCCTGCAGAAATCTTTGCGCCAGGCGAAGCTGCGTGCCGTGGTGCTGGTGGCGCCACCGCTGCTGTTCCTGATTTTTGTATTCATTATCCCGATCGGCAGCATGCTGACGCGCAGCGTGGACGATTCGCTGATCAACAACGTGCTGCCCAGGACCTTCGAGGCCTTCGAGGCCTGGGACAAGGAAAGCGACCCCCCCGAGACGCTGTTCGCGGCGATACACGCGGACCTGGTCGAGGCCGACAGGGTCGATATCGGCAAGGCCAGCGTGCGTATGAACTATGCCGAGCCCGGCTGGCGCAGCCTGATCAAGCGTACCGCTCGCC
>JAOTUD010000158.1 GCA_029864065.1 Gammaproteobacteria bacterium
GTCGAAAGTCTGCTGTACTTTTTGCGCCATCTCCTGCAGAGCTGTCAAATCCTCATTCGTGACCGAAGATTTTAGGCGCTTGATCTCGCCGCCGTGCACGAGCTCGGTGAGCTGCTCGACGGGTACGCCGAGATCTATCATTTGCATGCCGCCCTGGTGATATTGCAGTACGAGATCAAGCAGCTGAAACTGCTTTTCGGGCGAGCAGTAACTGTCGACCGGATCGAGCGCATTCTGCTGCAGCACCGCCTCCTTGATCAGGCTCGAACTCTCCAGCACCCAGCGCTGCGACGAAGACAGCGCTTCCGGGCCGACCAGGTTGACGATGCGTTCGAGCTCGTCTGCCTGCGCGAGCAGCGCCAGCGCCTGCTGGCGGTGCGCCGCCCATTGCGGGCTGACGTTTTCGGACCACCACTGCGCCGCCCTGTCGGAGTAATCGGTAAAGCTTTCCAGCCATGAAACCGCCGGGTAGTGGCGCGCGTCGGCGAGCGGCTTGGACAGGGCCCAGAAGGTGCGGATTATTTCCTTGGTATGGCTCGTCACCGGCTCGGAAAAGTCGCCGCCAGGCGGCGACACCGCGCCGATCAGGCTCACCGAACCGTGCGTGCCGGCCAGCGTATTGACGCTGCCGGCGCGTTCGTAGAACGCCGCCAGGCGCGACGCCAGGTAAGCCGGGTAACCTTCCTCCACCGGCATCTGCCCAAGCCGTCCCGCCACCTCGCGCAGCGCCTCGGCCCAGCGGCTGGTCGAATCGGCCACCATGACCACGTCGTAACCCTGGTCACGGTAATATTCCGCCATGGTTACGCCGACATAGATACTGGCCTCGCGCGCCACCACCGGCATATTCGAGGTGTTGGCTACGAGGAAGGTCCGCTCCATCAGCGAGCGCCCGCTGTAGGGGTCGGTCAGTTCCGGAAATGTCTGCAATATTTCCACCAGTTCGTTGCCGCGCTCGCCGCAGCCGACGTATAAAACGATGTCGGCGTTGGACCAGCGGGCGATCTGCTGTTGCACGATGGTTTTGCCGGCGCCGAAAGGACCGGGAACCGCCGCCTTGCCGCCTTTCAGCATCGGGAAGAAGGTATCGAGAATGCGCTGGCCGGTGATCAGCGGCAACCCCGAATCGGCGCGCGAACGATAAGGTCGAGGCTGGCGCACCGGGCACTGGTGATACATTTTGAGACCCTCGACGGATCCTGTGCCGGTGCGCACGCGCACCACGATTTCGTCGATGCTGTAATCGCCCTCGGGGGCGTACTCGATGACTTCGCCGACGCAATCCGGAGGCGCGAGGATGCGATGCTCGATGGTTTCGGTTTCCCTGACGCTACCCAGGACCTGTCCGCCGGCAAGCGCATTGCCGACCGCAAGTTCCGCGTCTGGCACGTAGTGCCAGACGCGTTCGCGATCGAGTGCCGAAATATCCAGTCCGCGACTGATATGTTCCCCGCTCAGCGCCATGATCTTGTCCAGCGGCCGCTGTACCCCATCGAAAATCTGGCCCAGCATGCCCGGACCCAGCTCGACCGACAGCGGGTGTCCGAGTCCGCTGACCCGCTCGCCGGGGCGCAGCGATTCGGTCGACTCGTAGACCTGCACCAGGGCATCCATTTCGCGGATATGAATCACTTCGCCGATCAGGTCCATGCGACCGATCCTGACCTGGTCGCCGTTGCGTATTCCCGGCTGTCTGATCGTGACTATAGGCCCGTTGACTTCGACCACTTCACCCATCGAATACTGTCCCCTTGCTGGATACGGTGGAAAACAGGCGTTCGAATATGAGCTGCTGCAATTCGTTTTCGCGGCGCGAAATAATGCCTTCGAAGGTATTGTCGATCATTACGTCGCCCTGCTCCGACACCAGCCTGAGACCGCCGCTGCAAAGGCAGGCCTCGGGCGACAACCTGACTTCGGCCTGGTCGCCGCAGCAGGTCTCGACCAGCGTCTGCCAGTCGTCGTGAAAGCGCTTCAGGTCCTCGTTGCTGAGCGACGCGACCAGCGGCGCTCGCCCGAGGCGTTCTACACCATCCCGGAGCAGGTATTCGAATACCGGGCGGTAGGCCTCGTCGTCTTTATGTAAAGCGACCAGCCGGCGTGACAGTTTATCCAATACCGACTGCACCAGCCCCCAGCGGTTGCGATCGAGTTCGGCCTGGATGCGCAACTCGCTAGCCTGGACCTGGCGCTGGTATTCGCGGTCGGCGTTCACCCTCGCCGCGAGCAATTCCTTCTGCTCCATCAGTTTGATTTTTTCACGCGCGTCCGCGATGATTTTGTTACGCGTCATCTCGCCCTGCGCGATATGCTCGCCCGACAATTCCCCCGCGCGCTCGAGTATCGCCTGCTGTAAGGCCCTGACCTGTTCCGACTCGCTAGCCAAGCTGATGCTCCAGAATCGAATTACCGAACACCCTGCCGATCAGTTTTTCCACAGCAGGTTGATATTCGTCCGCGGCATGCAGGCTGGGGATCTCGCAGATCAGTATCGACCCTCCCTGGTTACGCAACTGCCGGACCATCGGGATATCCGCGCTCATCAGGTCCTGCTGCAGGTAAACCAGCGCGCGCTCTCGACTGCGCTCGATCTCGATTAACACCGAATTGATTTCATCGATACTGGCATCGGCGTAGGTCCGTATCCCGAGCAACGCGAACCCATCCATCAGGGCCGCATTGCCGATGGCGATTATTTTCATCAGATTCTTCCGAGCAACAGGATACTGACAACCAGCCCGTATATCGCGATACCCTCGGCGAGGCCCAGGTAAATCAACGTTCGTCCGAACATTTCCGGCTTCTCGGTGATCACGGCGAGCGACGCCGAACCGACCGAACTGACCGCGATACCGGCGCCAATCGTCGCCAGCCCCGTCGGCAGGCCGATACCGATCAGCGCCAGGCCGAGGCCGAGGCCAATCTCGCCGCCGCCCTCGGCGACCGGTTCTGCCGCCATGACTTCATGCGCACCGCCGATCAGTATCCCGGCTATACCCAGCACGAACAGCAGCAGGTTGACCATGATGCCCCGCTTCATCCAGCGTCTCGTCAACCCGGCGCTCGACTCGGGAAACATCAGGAAATACAGTCCAAGTAATACGGCCGCGACCGCGCTGGCGGTGAGCAGGGAAGTCAAGATCGTCATGGCGTGCTCCAGTTATGCAAGTTTTTGGGTTTCCAGTTTTAGCGGCTCGAAGGTCCTGCCCTTGCCGCCGAAGAAACGCGAAAAGCCCTCGTAGTACTCGAGGCGTAAGCACTGAATGGCGACGATTGCACCCTCCAGCACGATAATAAAGATATTGCCGAGCACGACCGTAACGCCGTGGCCGAATGAATCAAGCATTCCCGCGATCGCGAATACCGCCGCGGCCAGCGCGATATGGTTGAGGCTGAAGGCCGCGACGCGCAGGAAGGACAGCGTGCCCGATACGTTGCTGATGATGTGCTCGAGCGCCTCGATAAAAACCACGAGCACCCGTTCAACCAGTCCACCCGTGGATTGCTGCCACTGAAAATACACGATAACCGCCATCGGCAGGATTACCAGCAGACTCTCGAACCAGCCGAAACGGCTGTTTTCCACCAGCTGGTAGGCGCTATAAAAAGCCGCCACGTAGAACAGCAGGCCGGCAAGTCCTTTGCCGCTGTAAATCGCCTGCCGTGTTTCCCCGACTGCGAAAAAATTACGAATCGCCAGCAGGTTGGCGACCAGGATAAAACCGGCCCCCCAGAGCACCGCCAGCAACAGCACCCGCACCGGATCGTGCATTGGCGACATCCACAGCGCCGGCACGATATGCTCGTAACCGAACAGGCTGCCATAAACGAAGCCAAACAGGATCGACGAGGCGCCCGCGAGCACCCCGACGATGGCTACGCCGGGGTAGCGCCGCCGGAATAGCAGGCTCAGGCATGCGATCGCGGCGCCATGCCCGATATCGCCGAACATCATGCCGAACATGATGACATAACTGAGCGCAAACAGGCTGCTCGGGTCGACCTCGCGGTAACCCGGCATGCCGAAAGTCTTTACCAGGCCCTGGAAAGGTTTCAGCAGCCAGGATGGTCGCAGCAGCGAAGGCACCGTGTCGAACTCGCGCTGCTCGGGATCGGCAAACGAAAGATGAAACGGAAACTCGAGCTCTTGTTCGAGCCGATGACTGACCTCGTCGGCGCGACCCGCGGGCACCCATCCCTGCAGGAATACCAGGCCTCCCTTGCCGCGCAGCACGGTCGCAAGGCTGGCATAGGGTTGCGCCAGCAGCAACGCGTCGTGGGCGGCCTGCAGCGCGATCCTGTTATCGCCCATCAGGTCGGATATTTCCTGGCTCATATCTTCGATACGTTGCCGTGCCTGTTTGACCTGGCGGTCGAGGTCGGCCTGTAACTCTACGGGGTTGCCGGAAAATTCCTCGGGTATCGTGAGCCCGCGAAAATCGGCCGACTTTAGCAAATCCTGTACTTCTTCGCGCTGCCGGCTGGGACCGAATACGACCACGTGATCGATGCCTTCGGCCGAATAGAAAGTCTTGATCATGAAATGGGTCAGCGACAACGCGCGTTTGAGCTGATTGAAATTCCCCGCGGGTACGGTGCCGACGGCGATGCGCAGAAACCTCCCCTCGCGGCGCAACCGGCCCAGGTCAAGGTCGAGCGAAGTAAATTTCTGCAAGCTGCTGGAAAGCTGCCGCACTGCGCTAATCTTTTCATTTTGCCTGCGCATCTGTTCTTCCAGCGACGAAACCTGCGCCCACAAGTCTTTCATCTGCCGGTCAAGGTCCAGCAGCTGCCGCAGCGTGACTATCCCGCTAGAGGTTACGGAATCCTCGAACGGAATTTTAACGAATGCGGATAGCTTGCCAAAGCGTGAATTCAGGTTGTGGTAGACGTCGAAATAGGAAGCGGCCGGGTAGTCTTCGAGCGCCCGCTCGCCGTCACCCCCCGCGAGCGGGTGCATGACCGCCAGTCGCGCCAGGGTTATCGCCGCGGCCTGGGCGTCGGCGTCGACCATGTACAGGCTGGCCTTCTTCATGGGGAGCGGCGTCGGCAGCATCAGGCGCCTGCCCCGACGGCCTGGCTGATCAGGTCGTTATCGAAACCGAGCCATTTACCCTTGATCAGCGCCTGCAGGAAACGGACCTCGGCCTCGCGCAACAGGATATAGGCAAAGCTGCGCGATAACAGGTTGGGACGACGGTGCAACGCCTGCGCGGCGAGCCCCAGGCTGTGGTATTCCATCACGGTTTCCATGTCCGAAACGACTTTGATATTTGCCAGCAATTGCCGGTAAGGCTCGGGCAAAGCGGCGACCACGTCCTCGATGCTGTCCATCCGGGCGAGGCGCATCAATTCCGCCGAATGCAGGCGATTACCGGTTTTGGTGAGCAGGTAAAACGATTTGGCGGCGGATAGCTCGTAGCTAAAGCGATATCGCAGCAGCCATAACAGGTTGAATCGATCCAGCAATCCTCCCAGCACGTGGCCGACATGCTTGGCGTCCTCGCTGCGCAGAAACCGCACGCGATGGTAGAGATCGATAAAAAAGCTGCGGTCGATGGTCGCGTCGAGCAGGAACAGATCGTTGCCGTGCTCTTCATACATGCGCCGGGCATGGCGCACTATTCCCCCGTAGGCCGTGGTTTCGAGCAGCCGCAGCATTTCATAGGGATCATCGGTATCGAGCAGCTTCATGATCGGCAGGTCGGAGAAACCACGCAAATCGATCAACTGCTCCTCGATCGCGCGGCTTTCGATGCCGTTGAATTTTCCGCGAATCAGAACCTTGAGATTGACCAGTTCGAACCAGCGGATGGCGAAATTGAAGAAGCGTCGTTCGCTGCCCGAAAAGGGTCTGATCAATATCCGAAAATCGTCCAGCGCGCGATTCGTCAACTGGCTGCCGATCCGGTTCAGGTTCGAGTCTTCGAATTCGTAATCGCGGCCCGTCAGTTGCCGTACCTGCGAAAATATCCGTTCCAGATCAAGCTGGATAAAACCGATCAATTGCTCGATGCTGATCAGGCGACTGGCGAAAGCCGTTAAACGGGTGCCCAGGTATACGCTACCGAACTCGCTCATCAAACCCTGGGTTCCCGATTCAGTATCAATGCTATAGCGTGATCCAGCGCTTCCTGTTCATGCCTGTCGGCGAGCTCGCGCAACGTCTTGTTACGTTCATCGTAGCGCAGTTTCATCTCGGCGATTGTTTGCTCAGCGCGACTTTGCGCCTTGTCGGTAAACGACTGCTGCATCTCCGGCAGGCGTTCCTTGAACTGTCGTTCCATATCGAGGGCATCGTCGAGCCCTTTTTGTACGATCCGATCACGCTCGACCTCGCCTGCAGTTACCACCGCTTCGGCCTCGGTTTCCGCCGCCAGCAAGTCTTTCAGAGAATCGCGCATGTATGAATCCACTACTCAAATTTAATTCGATTTTAAATAAAAAATGTAACACCTTCATGATATGCATCAAATCGGTCGACGATGCCCGGGCCTAGGCTAAACGACCCTATAATTTTGCCGTTTTCGTGACTTCGACGGCCTGGACCGGGTCCTGGATCCATGCGCTACACGATACTGATTGCAATAGCATGCCTGCTGTTAAACGCCTGCGCTACCATGCGCAAGCCGATCGTGCCGCCGGTCGATAGCAACTTCAGCGTCCAGATCCACGCACAGTTTGACTCGTTGCCAAATTACACCCGCCTCTATTTCCAGAACGGCAAGCAGGTCGGCGAGCAGGAACTGGACAAATGGATTACCTATTGCCGGCTGC
>JAOTUD010000159.1 GCA_029864065.1 Gammaproteobacteria bacterium
CTTCGATTCGCCGAAGTAACGATCCAGCGTATCGGTATGCGCATCGAAATGAACCATGCCGACCGCCTCGTCGCGGCACAGCGCGCGCATGATCGGCAGCGTGATCAGGTGGTCGCCCCCCGCCGTCAGCGGCACGATTCCCTGGTTGACGACGTCGCTGAAAAATTCCTCGACGCGCCCCAGGGTGTCTTCGATGTCGACCGGGTTGACCGGGGTATCGCCAAGGTCGGCGCAGTTGCACAGCTCGAACGGCATGATGCCGGTGGCGTGGTGCGCGTTGCGCGCCATCGTCGACAGGTCGCGAATCTGGCGCGGTCCATGCCGCGCGCCGGCACGGTTGGTGGTGCCGCCATCCCAGGGCACGCCGATCAGGCCGATATCGACCTCCTCGGCATCGGTCGGCGCGACGTGGGGCAGGCGCATAAAGGTCGCGATGCCGGCAAAGCGCGGCAACGCGTCGCCGGGAATCGGTTTGTAGGATCGGGGCCCGTCGCTCATCGAGACACTCCAAAAGATAAATACTATACAGGCTAGATTGACGCCGAGGTAGCTGCAACAATTAAGTCCGCCAATTGGAATTCTCAGGAAGCGCGCATCTACATGAAATATTCGAACCTGTTCAGGCCGCCACGATACCTGCGCAACGCGCACATCCAGACGATTTTGAACAGCCAGGGACCGCGCAAACTGCGCGCGCGCAGGATTTTGCAGCGACTCTCCTCCAGCGAGTTGATCCTGCAGGCCGAGGACGGCACCCGGCTCCAGGCCGAGCTCGACGTCGCGCTCGAGGGCAGGTCGACCCTGGTGGTGCTGCTGCACGGCTGGGAAGGTTCGAGCCACTCCTCTTACATAGTGACGACAACCGAGTGCCTGCTCGCCCGTGGATTCGATGTGCTGCGCCTAAACCTGCGCGACCACGGCGATTCGCATCACCTCAACCGGGAGCTGTTCAATTCGACGCGTTCGCCGGAAGTGGCGAGCGCGCTACAGGGATTTGTCGACAGCCATGATTACGAGCATGTATTCGCCGCGGGCTTCTCACTGGGCGCCAGCTTCGCCCTGCGCATAGCAGCCGACCGGGGTGTGCCGCTGGGGCTCGACGGCGTGATCGCGGTCTGTCCACCCGTCGACCCGGCGCGCGCGATGGATGCCCTGAACCAGGGTTTCTTTGCCTACGAGCGCTACTTTTTCAGCAAGTGGCATCAGTCGCTGCAGCGGAAGCTCGAATGTTTCCCGGATTTTGATTACGCCGACGATCTCGCCGCGGCGAAATCGCTGGACGATTTGAACCGCATCTTCATTCCGAAGCACACGATTTACGACAATGTCGACGACTACTTCGCCGCCTACGCGCTGGTAGGCGACAGGCTGACCTCGCTCGCGCTGCCGGCAACTCTGATCGCCGCCGCGGACGATCCGATCATTCCCGTCGACGATCTAGGCCGCATCGATGCGATCGAATCGATGCGCATCGAGAAGTACCGCTACGGCGGGCATTGCGGTTTTCTCGAAAACCTGGCGGCGCGGAGCTGGGTCGAAACCCGCATCGTGGATATTATCGAGGAGACTTTGCGGAAAAAGCCGCCCGCGGCGCGCTAGCCCGTCGCCGTCGCCGCTGGCCGATGACGCACGCGCCGGCGCATTGCGTCCGCGGGCGCGGGAAGGATCTCAGGCCAGTGTGATGGCAATCATGCGCAGCGCCAGCAGGGTTAGCAGCCATTTCAGCACCTGCCTGAATACCGTTTCCGGAATCCGGTAGCGGACATGAGTGCCGAGCAGGGCGCCGAGGATAACCCCGGCGGACATGCTGGCAATAATTTTCCAGTAACCCAGAAAGGTGAAGCCGAGCAGTGCGAACATGACGATTTTTATCGAATGCGTAATGGTCATCATGAATGCCGATGTGACCACGAGCGCGTCGCGCTGCAGCTCCTTGCGCAGCATGGCGGCCTGCCCCATCGGGCCGGTCGCTCCGACGATCATGCTGAGGCCGGTCTGCAGGAAACCGATAGCGACGAATTCGCCCTTGACCGGCCGGTTGAATCGCAGCCGCGGTCCCCAGACTGAAAATAGAATATAAGCCGCGATAAACAACGGCGTGTACTCGAGGTTTATTTCGCGGGTTATCGCCGCGGCGATCAGTCCACCGCCGACAGACCCGCCGACGAATGCCAGCACGAACTCCCAGCGCATGAATTGCCAGCCGAACAGGGCCCGGCTCGAATTCGAAAACAACTGCACCGCCGCGTGTACCGGTATGATCGCAGCCGCCGGCAGCAGCCCCGGCATGATCGCGATCAGTATCATGCCGCCGCCGATACCGGTGATCGCGGTAAGCGTTGCGGTGCCGAAGGCGACCAGGACGAGCAGAATTTCGTTGATCATTGCGCCGTGGTCCGGTTGCCCGGGAATCGGGGATCGGTGCGGTGCGGGCGACGCGGCCCCTGCGCGTCGTCACGGTTGTAGTGGACGGTCGTTTCGACCGCTCCCGGTGAAATCTAGTTGTACCCGAGAATCACGACCTGCTCGACGTCTTCCGCGTCGACCTGGTCGCGTTTGATGTGCTCGAGTCCATGCTGTTCCTTGTCCACGTAGCGAGGGTCGCCGTAGTACGAATTGTCCGGCGACCTGGCCCAGGGGGAGGATATCAGCGATTCAAATTTGGGATCCCGTGTTTTTTTGCCCATGTTTTACCCAGCCGTATACCCGGTAAGTTAGCGATATTATTTATTAACCTACATTGAAAGTGGATCATAACTTGCTGATAAACAATAACAAGTGTAATTATTTGGTTTTTAAATCCCTGGTTGCGAGCCGATTCTGGTGTTCAGTCCTCGAACAAATCCATCTGGCCGCTGGCGTCGGTCAAATCGATTAGGCGGGTGCCGATACCGAGCAGGCGTACAGGTTTTCTGCCGCGCTTCCAGGCCTCCTCGCACAGCATCGCGTAATCGGCATAGTTCGGTTCGGTCTGCTGGCGTTCCACCGTGGTTTGACTGAAATCGAAAAACTTCATCTTGAGAAAACAGTTGTGGATGCGGTAGTCCTCGTCCAGTCTCTGTAAACGCAACTGCAGCGATTCGATCAACGCCGGTATGTGCTGCCTGCAGCTGTCGAGATCGGGCAGGTCCTCGTCATAGGTATTCTCCACGCTGACCGATTTGCGTCGCCATTCGGCAACCACCGGGCGATTGTCGATACCGTGCGCGAGCTTGTAAATGTGCTCGCCGAACTGGCCGAACTGCTGTACGAAGCGGTAGATATCGTAACGACGCACGTCGCCGCAGGTCTTGATGTCCTGTGTTTCGAGTCTCTCGGCGGTGACCTTGCCCACGCCCCAGATACGTTTGACCGGCAGCGATTCGAGAAAATCGTCGACCTGCAACGGGGTAACGACGTATTGCCCGTCCGGTTTATTCCAGTCGCTCGCAACCTTGGCGATGAACTTGTTCGGCGCGATGCCGGCCGACACGGTGATTCCGATATCATCGGCGATGCGCCGTCGAATTTCCTCGGCAATCAGCGTTGCGCTGCCGCGGCAGCGGGTGCAAGAGGACACGTCGAGAAAGGCCTCGTCCAGCGAAAGCGGTTCGATCAGGTCGGTATAGTCGGCGAAGATTTCGTGCATCTGGCGCGAGGCTTCGCGGTATACCGACATGCGCCCCGGGATCAGGATCAACTGTGGACAGCGTTTGACCGCCGTCGCGCTGGCCATCGCGGAATGCACGCCAAACTTGCGCGCCTCGTAGCTCGCCGTCGCGATTACCCCGCGCCGCGTGGCGCTGCCGCCGACCGCGATCGGTTTGCCCCTGAGCGACGGGTTGTCGCGGATCTCGACCGCCGCATAAAAGCAGTCCGCGTCGATATGGATGATCTTTCGATTTGCCTTGGCGTCGGAATTCACGGGTTATCGGCTTGCTTCGCGCTTGCGGCTGGGTAAGAATCGTGGCATTGCGGACGAGGCCGAACGATGACAGAAAAGGTATTTTATCAAGACAGCTACCAGAAAACACTGCGCAGCGAGGTTGTCGAGGTGCTCGAAAACGGCGTAATCCTGGCGGCGACCATATTCTACCCGCAGGGTGGCGGGCAGCCGGGCGATAGCGGGCGTCTGACGATCGGCGCTCGCGACTATCGCGTCGTCGATACGCGCTACGCGCAAGACCGCCAAAACATCGTTCATTTCCTCGAGGAAGAGGACCTCGGCGCAATCCATCCCGGCGATCCCGTCGACATGGAGATCGACTGGGAGCGGCGACACCGCCTGATGCGCATGCATACCAGCATGCACCTGCTGTGTTCGCTGATCGACGCGCAGGCCACCGGCGGCGCGGTCGGCGAAGGCGAAAGCCGGCTCGACTTCGATCTGCAGGGACAGGTGGTCGACAAGGAGCAGCTGACCGCCGAGCTGAACGCGCTGGTGGCAAAGGCGATCCCGGTCAGTATCGGCTCGATTACCGACGAGGAGCTCGAGCGGAATCCCGGCCTGGTGCGGACCATGTCGGTGCAGCCGCCGCGGAGGCAGGGCAGCGTGCGCACCATATCGATCGAAAATACCGATTACCAGCCCTGCGGCGGAACCCACGTGCGCAACACGGCCGAAATCGGCAAGCTCGTCGTAACCGGACTGAAAAACAAGGGCAAGCAGAACAAGCGCATCAGCCTGGCGCTGGTCGAACCCTGATCAGGCTCCGGGTTCGAAGACGATTTCAATCCGCTGGTGCAGTTCCCTCGTGTGAACCTGTCCAGATATCAAAAACTCCAGGAGCTATAACAGATGAGCAGCGCTGCAAGGATTTGCCTGATTACCCTTTTCCTGGTATTGCCCCAGTACGGGCAGGCCTATGCCAGCGGCGACGATGCCAGCTGCGATCACCACGTTGCGCAGTGGCTCAACCCCGCGGACGGTAAAGTACTCGACAGCAGGGAGGTATTCGAACGCCTGTCGGGCGGCCGTATCGTCCTGCTCGGTGAGGCGCATACCACGGTGGCCCATCATCGCTGGCAGCACTACATGCTGGCGGCGCTGCATTCACGCTATCCCAACATGATGGTTGGATTCGAAATGCTGCCGCGGCGGGCACAGCCCGCGCTCGACGCCTGGAGCGCCGGTAGGCTTGGCGAAAAGGAATTCCTCGAACAATCGCAATGGCGCGAGGTATGGGGCTACGATGCCGGACTTTACCTGCCGTTGCTGCACTTTGCTCGCCTGAACCGTTTGCCGACGCTCGCGCTGAATATCGATCGAGCACTGGTGTCCCGGGTCGGACAGCAGGGCTGGAGCGCGATCGACGAGGCGGAACGCATGGGCCTGTCGAACCCTGCACCTGCCAGCAACGCTTACCGCGAGTCGCTGGCGCGGCTGTATCGCTACAAGAAAATGATGGGCATGAATGGCGACGCGGCGGCCGCGGAGCAGGAACCGGACCTCGACGAGATCAGGCGCAGCGACGCCTTTGCCAACTTCGTCGACGCGCAGCTCACCTGGGACCGGGCCATGGCCGAGGCCCTGGCCGATGCGCATCGTCGCGATTCGGCCGCGATAGTGGTCGGAATTATCGGGCGCGGCCATCTCGAGCATGGCTACGGCATCCCGTACCAGCTCGCCGACATGGGAATCGAGAATGTCGACGTGCTGCTGCCGCTCAACGCCAGCGATACCTGCAATCCGCTGCCGGCGGATCTTGCCGCGGCCGTATTCGTCGTCGACGACGATGGCGTGGCGGCTGCGCCCGCGCGCGCGCGGCTCGGGATTATCATCGAAAGTGACGAGGGCGGGGTGCGCGTTATGGAAGTGGTCGAGGACAGCGTCGCCGCTGCGAGCGGCATCCGCGAGGGGGACCTGATTCAGGCCGCCGCGGGTTTCAACACCAGGACAAGCGCCGAGCTGATCGAGGTCATCCAGCGCCAGGCGCCAGGCACCTGGCTGCCGCTGACGCTGTTACGCGGCAAGGAGTCCCTCGAGCTGACCGCCAAATTCCCGCAAAGCTTCGAGTAATCCAATGGCGCGAATAATCCCCGCGTTGCTGTATTTCGTCAGCGCCGGCCTGCCGGCGCAGACCCTGTCCCCACCGTTAGAGCATAATATCGAGGTCGCGCTGACCCCCGACAGCGGAGAAATCAGGATTAACGACAGGGTTACCGTTTCGGGTCGCGACGAGTATCGCTTCCGGCTTGCCCCCTGGCTGAGCGTCGACCGACTGGCGCTCGACGGCGTCGACGCGGACCTGCGTAACAGGGGATACGATTACCTCCTGCGCCTGCCAGACAAAGGCCGCCACCAGCTCGAGTTCGTTGTGCGTGGCGCGATACCGGCGCGCGCTGACGGCGACGCGGCGGCGGCGGGCGGACGGCATGCCAGCAGCGGCAGCGATGGCGTCTATCTGCCAGGCTGGGAAGCCTGGCTTCCGCACGATGGCGAGGAGCCGGTTCGATTCCGCATGCGGGTTACCGTGCCGGCGTCGCAGCGCGTGGTTGCGACCGGGAAGCTGGTCGACGAACAGGTTGGCGGCGAGTCTTATACCGCTGCCTTCGAGCTTGCGCAGCCCGGTGAAACGCCCTCGTTGTTCGCCGGGCCCTACCGCACGCGCGAGCGCCAGAGTGACGGGTTGCGTTTACGCACTTATTTCCATGCCGAGCTCGACGCGCTGTCGGAACTTTACCTGGACGCGGCGGAGGCTTACATTCGTCGCTTCGAGGACGAAATCGGCGACTATCCCTATAGCGACTTCCACGTTATCTCGGCGCCGATACCGGTGGGGCTCG
>JAOTUD010000160.1 GCA_029864065.1 Gammaproteobacteria bacterium
TGACGAAGACACGGTAAATCGTCTGGATTACGCTGCTGATGATTCTCGGGCCGCCCGCCGCGCCCAGGCTCATGATTATCTTGCCGTCTTTTTCGACCAGCGTCGGGCTCATCGAGCTGAGCGGACGCTTGCCGGGTTGCACGCGATTGCCGAAACCCTGCACCAGCCCGAACATGTTGGGCTCGCCGGGTCGCGTCGTGAAGTCGTCCATTTCGTTGTTCAGCGAGATGCCGTATTGTTCCGATACGACCCCGGATCCGTATCCGCCATTCAGGGTCACCGTCAGCGAAATAGCGTTGCCGTCGGCGTCGAGGATCGAGAAGTGCGTGGTTTCGTTGGAATCGTCGACGGGCTTGTCGAGCAAAGGTTCCAGTTGAACGGCCCTGGACGGGTCGATGCTGCGCGCCATTTCATCGATGTATCGGTCCGACAGGATTTTATCGAAAGGATTGTTGTGATAATCCGGGTCGCCCAGCAGGGCGCGTCCCCGGAACGACCGGTTGAGCACCTCGGCAAGCAAATGGATTTCGCTGACGCCGAGTGGCTGCTGCGCCCGCAGATTCACTTTTTCGATGAGTTCCAGCGCGGTCTTGATAACGGCGCCGCCGCTGCTCGGCGGCGGCATCATGTAGACGCGGTAGCCGTTGAATTCGGTTTGCAGCGGCTTCAGCCAGCGCACTTTGTAAGCGGCCATATCATCCATCGAAATCACGCCGCCGCTCGCGCTTACCGCGGCGACGATATCCTGCGCCACGCTGCCCCTGTAAATGGCGTCGGGCCCGCGGCTCCGGAAAAGTTCGAGCGCCCGCGCGAGCGCGGGTTGCGACATCGTTTCGCCGGGTCGGTAGTGTTGTCCCGGGGATTTGAAAAAGTGCTTGATTCCGGCCGGATTCAGGCGCTCTTTTTGTCCCTCGGTGTTGCGTGACCAGATCCCGTTTACCTCCATGCCCCGCGTCGCCAGCTCCAGCGCCGTATCGAATAGCGCTGCCCATTTCAGCTTTCCGTACCTGTCGTGCAGCGCCCACAGGCCGGCGGCAACGCCCGGAACGCCGACCGCCGCGCCGCCGTTGATCGAGTCGCCGCTGTCGCGCTCGACGTAGAATTCCGGAGACGTGGCCGCCGGCGCGGATTCCCTGAAATCCAGCACTTCTACGCCCCGGCCCATGCTCACCAGCGCAAAGCCACCGCCGCCAAGCGACGCGTTATAGGGATTTGTTACCGCCAGCGTGAGCCCGACAGCCACGGCGACATCGATCAGGTTGCCGCCTTTTGCGGAGACCGCCTTGCCGGCGGCAACCGCGTAATCGGACGGTGCGGAAATCATGATCCGGGTACCTTCGCCGGGTACGGCCAGCGCCGAGGTCGCAAAAATCGTTGCGAGCACGAGGACGACGAGGCGGTGCGGGTATTTGTTCGACATGCTATTGATCTTTAATCCTGTGCGCGGGTTTTATGCGCGGGTTTTAGATGTTAGAGAAGCCTTGTTCCGCATGCAAGAAATCCGGCCTGCGGCAACCGCGTATGTTGCCCGGGCGGGGCTAGTCGGCATAGCCAGGCATTTCGCGATCGAGCACGCGTTTCATCGCGTCGAAGTACAAGTCGTCGCGCCTGCCCTTGTGGCGGTCGTTTGCGTCGGGTGTCTGCACCTGGTCGATAACCCGTTGCGAGATCGGCAACAGTTTCTGTCCGCTACTCATCGCCCGAATCTGGGCGCGACAAACGCGCTCGAGCATGTAAAGCATGCGCGCAGCCCTGGCGATCGAATCGACGGCTACCAGGATGCCGTGATTGCGCAGAAACACGACCTGGTGGTCGCCGATCAGGCCGGCGAGCCGTTCGCCTTCCTGCAGCGTATCGGCGGTTCCGGAATAGTGATCATCGTAGGCGATTCTGCCGGCAAAAAAGGCCGACGTCTGGCAGGCCGGAATCAGGCGGTTGTCTTCGAGCATGTTCAGCGCCAATGCCCAGTTCTGATGCGTGTGAAACACGACCCGGCGCCCGCTGATGCGGTGGATCGGTGCGTGGATACACTGCGCCGAGAGCTCGACGTCACCGTCGCCTTCCAGGGTTTCCCCGGCTTCGTTGAAAACGATCATGTCGCTGGCGCGGGCTTCCGACCAGTGCAGGCCGAACGGCAGCACCAGGTAGCGGTCGTCGTAACCGGGAACGGTGACGGTGAAGTGGTTATCAATGCCTTCTTCGAGTTCGTGAAATACCGCGAGGCGCAGCGAGGCTGCCAGGTCTATCTTCGCCTGGGCGACCGGGTCGATATTCGAATCGATAGCGTGTATGGACATCGCGGTTCTCTGGTTCAGGATCGGTCGGCCGATGATAGAGCAATTTCGATGCGGGCGGAACCGGGTCGAATGCCTGGCCTGTCCTCCCCCTTCGAAGGGAGAAGACAGGAAAAGCGCTGGTCCACGGCGCTTCCGGGATGACTTTCGGTGGGCGTAGTGCAGGATCCCGGATAACTGCTGCGCAGTTTCCGGGATGACATAAGGGTGTTTCTTCCTGTGGAAGAAACGCCCTTATGTCAACTGGTGAGGCTGCGATAGATTTCGGAGATGCGATAGGGCAGCCTGGCGATATCGTCGATCAGCACGTAACTGCTGTCGCCGTACATATGCGGCAGATAATCGCGTGCCTGCTCGTCGATGGTGATGCAAAACGGGTGTATGCCGCGCTGGCGCGCTTCGAACAGGGCCATGCGGGTGTCCTCGACGCCATACTCGCCGTGGTAGGTATCGTAATCATCGGGCTTGCCGTCGGAAAGCGTTATCAGGAGCTTGGTGCGCGCGTTGACCTTGTCGAACAAATGGCTCAGGTGGCGAATGGTCACGCCCATGCGGGTATAGTCCTGGGGCGCAATCGCGGCGATGCGGGCGCGTATCTCATCGTCGTAGTTTTCGTCGAAGGTCTTGATTGTGAAAATTTCGCAGCGCTTGCGTGTATTCCCGGAAAATCCGTAGATGGCGTAGCGGTCGTCGAGCGAGCACAGCGCCTCGGCGAGCAGGATAAGCGCCTCACGCTGCGCCAGGTTGATCCAGCCCTTGGTCGAGCCGCTCATATCGACCATCAGGATGACCGCGATATTGCGCTCGATCCGGTGCGCCTTGCGATAGATTCGGGAAGTCATTTCCATGCCGCTGCGCGCGTCGCATATCGCCTCGACCAGCGCGTCGATATCGAGGTTTTCGCCATCTGGCTGTTTTTTCAGGATACGGTACTCGTCCTGCAGCGCCTCGAAGCTGCGCCGCAGCGACTTGATGTGGCCGCGATACTTGTGCAGGGTTTCATCGACGAAATTCGAGTCGTAGTCGGGTTGAATACTGCGCTCGCGCACCGTGCACCAGCGTTTACGATGGGCCTTGCGCGTGCAATCCCATTCGTCGTAAAGGTGAACGATCCCTCGACGGTCGCGTTCCTTCCTGGCTTCGTCCGCATCGTCTGTGCCGGACCATGCTTCGAGGCCGGCGCGGTATTCCGCGCCGCCACTCGCCACCAGGTAGTCGGGTGGCATTTCGCCGAGATCCTGCAGGATTGAGACCGCGAGGCCTGCGATCTCGGCGTCCGGCGGAATCGGTATGCCATCGAGCTCGAAACCGGACCCCGAATCCCGCTCGTTATGGAGTTCAAATATTATCTCATCGGGATCTTCGAGCGCCGCCGTGGCATCGTCTTCCCGGCCGCTGCCGTTTCGATCGGCGAAACGGGACAGCGCGAGGCGCAACTGCTGCTGCTCGCGCTGCAGTCGCGCTTCCAGCTTTGCCTGCACCCGGTCGGGATCGAGCTTGCCCTGGAACAGGAAAGGATCAGGTCGTGGTTTGTCCCAGAGTTCTGCGCTGAGCCTGATCGAATCGAGCACGCTGCTGGACGGATCGCACAGCTTCGCCTGCAGCAGCTTCCAGGCCTCGGGAATCTCCTGCTGCAGCGCCGTCATCTGCCGCGCCAGGCCCGGATAATCGCGCTCGATACAGGCGTTCAGGCGCAGCGTCTCGAGGTAGTGGAAGGTGCGCAGGGTGGGTCCGTCGCGCGGGATCTGCGCGATCGTGTCTGCGCGCCAGGTGCCGTACCAGCATTGCGCCCACTGGTGTACCGCCAGCGCCCGGTAGCAGGCGAAATTCTGCCGCTCGAGCGGGAAGTGGTCGATTAGCGCTGGCAGGTACAGCGTTTCGCTATCGGTGAGCACCTCGTCGCTGGTTTCCAGCGCGAGGCGCCGACCGTTGAGGCCATGCACAAAGTGTTGCAGCACGCCGCGAATATTCGCAAATTCGAGCCCGCGTGATCTTTTACGCCGCGCCGCGATGAACTGATCGAGGTTTTTCAGGACTTCGACCGCGGCCGTCAGGCCCCGATCGAAGTAAACGTCGAGGGCCGCCTGCAACCAGCTTTCGCAACCCGCGCGTCCAATGGTACGCAACGCGAGGCCCGCCTGGCTGGCAAACTGGTAGGCAATCTCGGGACTGGTTTTGGCCAGCGACAGTATCCAGTCGAGCAGGAACTGCCGCCAGCGAGGGTCAATCTCGAGAATAAAGTCGCTGATCTCCTCGACCGTCCAGCGGTTGAAGAAAATGGGTTCGAGCTGCTGCCGTAACCGGTCCCGTTCGATATTCACGACTGGCATCCGGGGCAGTAATAGCTCGAGCGCTGACCCTGCACGACATGCCGAATGGGTTTGCGGCAGATTCGGCATGCATCGCGGTTGCCGTAAACCTGCAATTCGTGCCGGAAATAGCCCGGTTTGCCATCGGCCTGGGTGAAGTCCTGCAGGGTCGTGCCGCCGTGTTCGATCGCCGTGGACAGGGTTGCCCGAATCGCATCGACCAGCAGGCCGATACGTGTCTTGCTGATGCGTCGCGCGGCGCGCGTCGGGCGAATACCGGCGCGAAATAATGCTTCGCTGGCGTAGATGTTACCGACGCCGACGACGACATGGCTGTTCATCAATACGGTTTTAATCGCCGCGCTGCGCTGCCGGCAACAGCGGTGCAGGTATTCGGTATTGAAATCGTCTCCAAGGGGTTCGGGGCCCAGCGGCCGCAACAGGCGGTGCTGCAGTGGATCCCCGGCGCAATAGAGTAGCGCGCCGAAGCGCCGTGGGTCGCGAAACTTGAGCGCCTGGCCGTTGCTGAATTGCATTTCGACGTGTTCATGGTCGGCGATGGCGGCTCCAGCTGGCAGTATCCGCATGCTGCCGGACATGCCCAGGTGCCATATCAGGCTGCCCCGATCGAGACGCATGATCAGGTATTTGGCGCGCCTGTCCACGGCGCGAATCTGACGCCCCTGCAGGCTCGCAACCTCGCTGCTGATCGGCCAGCGCAGGCGGGTTTCGCGCAGTATCACGGCGTCGATATATGCGCCGACGACGTGGGGTTCGATACCGCGCCGTGTTGTCTCGACTTCGGGTAACTCGGGCATCGCGCCAGCTTACCTCTGATGGAATACCCAGGCCAGCGCAATGCCACCCATCCACGAATCGGTTTCGGAAACCAGCGGACTATCGACGATTCCCGAGTGATCGAGGTTGTCATAACGCAAAAAACCGCCCAACCAGTAAATGCCGATACGCCTGCTGTAAGTGAATTCGCTGCGGTAACCGCTGAACCCGCCGTCGGCCTCGTAAGCCGCGCGCGTGGCGGTCGCGTCGATAGCGTCGACCGAGTAAAAATAATCGTGGTGCCTGTCGCTCGAATACAGCGGGCCGATATTAAAGCGCAGTTTCCAGTCTCCCAGCCGGGTCGCAGGCTGGCGCCATGACAGCCTGGGCTGGAACACCCAGCCGATACTGTCGAGATTCCCGTCCAGCGTATAGGCGAAACGCAGCGGCAGATCGATCCACCAGGCGCTGTCGCGCAGCCGCAGCAAGCGATAGTTTATCGAGGGCCCGATTTCGAGAATCGCTTCGAGCTCGGCCATGCCCTCGCGCTCGGGCGTGTCTTCGTCTGCCGGCAGCGACAGGTTGCCGCTCATCGAAAATAACAGGTCGGGAGACTCGAAGATAATCCCTTGCGCTCCCTCGTCGACGCGCAGGCGATCACCGCGGTACTTGATGTAGGGCGCCGGCAGCAGGTAGGAGGATGAATCGGCCGATCCGCGGTAGTCCGGTGAGTCGAGTGCGAACAAACCGACGCCGAGTTCGAGACGCGGCAGCGGTTCCTGCGCCAGCGCGGGGATTGCGCCGATGAACATCAACAGGCTAAGCAGGATTCTCATCGCTGCGCAGGTCCATCAGTTCGTAGTAAAGGTCCGCGCGAAAATGGTACTGCAGACCGATCCCCGGATTGGCGATGACGATTTCAGGATCGATCGACATCAGGAAAAACTCGTGCCGTTCGCCGCCCTCCAGCAGCGCCTCGATTTTTTGCCGCGGCGTGCCGACGCTGTCGAATTGCATGATCCGCGATGCTTCCAGCCCCTGCCAGTTATTGACCAGCCGCTGGAGCTGTTGCGGCGTGAACTCGCCCGGGCCGGCGAGCCGCCACTGGTCGCCGGCCTCGCGGCTTATTTCCAGTCCGGGCAGTTTGAGGCTTTGCAGCCTGAAACTGCCCGGCAACAGGCGTCGATCGACGATGCCGAGGAGGCCCTGCGACAGGAACGGCAGGTACATGTCCGGCAGCAGGTAGACGGTCGAGTCGATCATCGTGTAGCGACGCCCCCCGATATTGTTGGTTGCGCCGAACAGGACGCGGGTGTCATTCAGACTTAACATGGCTTTCGGAAAGTCGAGGCCGAGCGTCGCCAGGTCGATCTCGTC
>JAOTUD010000161.1 GCA_029864065.1 Gammaproteobacteria bacterium
GTCTTCGCAGTGAAATCCAGCGGCGCGCTGCCGAACGGGGTCGGGAACCCGGTGACCCGGACCGGTTCGAACAAGGCCAGGCTGGCAAGGCCCAGCGGGCCGGTGTCGATTTCGTAGTGTTCGGGAGCGGCGTCGTTGGCCGCGTTGATCCCGGTGCCGCTGAAATCGTAGCGTTCGACCATGCGGCGGTTGATATGCTGCACATCGACCTCGAGCGGCGACACCGATGCGACCAGCCCGGAGACCTGGCTGTAGCGCATGCGCAACAGGTCCCCGGTCGCGTTCAGGGTCTGGCCGTCATCGGAAAGATGGCCCAGCACGGTAACCTTTTGCCCGACGCTAACATCGTCGATGCGGTGATTATTGCCGGGATCGCCCTGTTTGGTCACGCGCGTGGTCGCGTCGATCAAAACTTCGATTTCGTCGTTGAAGCTGAAATGCCCGTCGTCGAATTCGACGGTCGCGCCGACGACGGTGAGCCTGTTACCGGTACGCGCGATGACGCTGCCCTTGACGACGTCCCTGTTACCCCACGGAACGCTGCTGCCGGCATAAACCTGTTGCGCGAGAAACCTGCGGTCGCCGTAGTTTACCGTCCCCAGCGCCACCAGCGGGGTGATGCCGGTTTGTCGCGCCAGCGCTGCGAGCCCCTGTTGTTGCGCATAGGCGACGCCGTCGATTTCGAATACGGTGTGCGTGTCGGTGGCGGCGGTGAGCTTGCCGAAATCGTGATGCCGGATACGAAACGGGCGCAGCCTGATGTCGAATGTCTCGCGATCGAGGTTAACCCCGACCAGCAAACCGCGCAGTCGGCGCGTCTTTTCGTCTTCGATGCTGGTGTTGGCGAGCAGAATCGGGTTGACGGTCACCGTCGCGCTATTGCCATTGATAACGACTTCGTTGGAGGCTTCCAGGTCGAAATCGAGGATCAGCGCGGCCGGCTGCCCGGGCCTTATCTGGAATCCGCTGAGCGCGTTGACCATGACTTCCACCGTTACCGTGGTCAGGGGATTGCCATTTTCATCCTCGGGGAAGCCAGGTATCGAATTGCCGTTGGCGTCCTCGACGGTAATTTCGGCGTCGCTGAAATCCAGCGAAATTTCCGCCTTGTCGTAACTGCCGACAGGAACCGTTGCCGTCGTCAGGAATTCCGTCACCTCGACGTAGCGCGAAAAATCGAGGCGCGCGGTATTTGGCAGGGTCTCGATGATCGCGCCGTTCGATTTGTGAAGCCGGATGCTGTCGACATCGATGGTGTACTGGTTGAAATCGCCCTCGGCGTCGGTCAGCGAAATGGTCAGTTCGCTGGTTTCCCCGGCCGCGCCATCGCTACCCGAGCCGCAGGCCCCGAGCGCGAGCCCGGCCAGCGTTATGAAGAGAATACTGATTCCGCGTCGGAAGTCGTTAAAGGTCATGGTATACCCCGGTTTTTGGTTAGTGTTACTGTTATTAACGAGCAACTCCGGATTTGGTTGACAGGGACCGCGAAAAAAACCCGGCAGCTGGCACACCGGATCGCGGTCATAAAGCGCTGGCATTTGCGGGTGATAGGGCGAATAATTCTGCGTCGAATTCCCGGGTCCGGGCGGCCGCCGGGATCATTTAAACAAGAACGAAGCCGGGAGGCACTTGTCCAGCGACGCCGATTTCCTGCTCGCCCCGCAACAAAGCATCGTCAAGTCGAATCTCACCTGTTTCTCGGCGATGGCGATGTGGGCCTTCGCGTTTCCCATCGCCGAGGTATTGCTGCAGGGCTGGGGCACGATTGCGCTGGTGCTGGTGCGCCAGTGCATCGGCGTTGCCGCGCTGTTCGCTTTCTGGCTCTGGATCGACGGCTGGGGCAAGATCGTCGCGGCTGACTGGCGACGCGGTATCAACGTTGGCGGCCTGGGTTTTGGAATTGGCTCGATGATGTTCCTGGTCGGCCAGTACCTGTCGGACGCGGTTACCCCTGCGATTGCGGCTTCGATGATGCCGATCATCGGCGCCCTGCTCGAGGTTGCGCTCGACGGTCGCCGCCTGCGCCCGCGGCTGTTGCTGGGAATTCTACTGGCGCTTGCGGGAGGCGTACTGGCTACCGGCGCGAGGATCGACGAGGGTAATTTCGGCTGGGGCAGCCTGCTGTGCCTGGCCTCGGTAATCCTGTTCGCGTGGGGCACGCGCGCGACCACGCGGGATTTTCGTGCGCTGTCCTTCGTCGGTCAAACCACGATTACGCTGGCGGGAAGCCTGCTCATCGTGTTCGCCGTCTACCTGGCGTTGCTGATATCCGGGATTCCGGGAACCGGCATCGGTTCGTTTGCTCCACGTGATAGCGCGCTGCTGGTTTTTACGTCGATCGCGTCGCTGGCGCTGGCGCAGTTCCTGTGGATCCGGGGCGCCTCCGGGCTCGGAATCCTGCTAGCGTCGCTGCATATGAACGCGGTGCCGTTCTACGTCATGGTGATCGTGGTGCTGTTTCTCGATGCGCAGTGGAACTGGTGGCAGGCGGCGGGGGCCGGGCTGGTTGCGAGCGGAGTCCTGCTGGCGCAGTCGGTAGCGCGGCAACCCTGATACGGAATTGATTCGAATCTATTCGTCTTCGTCGGCCAGCGTCGATAAATCACGCGCGGCCTCGCGCAGCAGCGGCAAATACCGGTCGCTGTCGTCGATCGAGATTCGCGACACCGGCGCCTGGATCGCCAGCGAACTGTAAAACCGGCCCTGCTTGTCCTTGATCGGTACCGCGATGGCGATGATATCGTCGTACAGTTCCTGATTGTCGATGGAGACCTGGTTTGCCTCGATGTAATCGATTTCCTCGAGCAACGCGTCCGGGTCGGTGATCGTATTCTTGGCGTGCCGCTCCAGCTGCAGCTTGTTGATCACCGCCTTGCGCTTGGCTTTCGGCAGTGTGCTGAGGTACAGCTTGCCGCTGGCGGTGCAGTACAGCGGCACCCGCATACCGATCGGAAACTGCAGGCGCAGCGGGGCCTTGGTCTCGACGCGGTCCGAGTAAGCCATGTAAAGCCCGTCGGGGTAGGCGATATTACAGGTCTCGCCGACCCTTTCCGACAGCGCGGTCAGGATGGCATGGCGGGTCGCGCGCAGGCGCGAATTCGCCAGCACCCCGACGGCGACCTCGTGCAGCCGGTTACCGGGAACGTAGCTCTTGCCGTTGATCTTCTTGAGCAGGTAGCCGCGCGCTTCGAGTTCGGCGCAAAGGCGGTGCGCGGTCGCCTTGGGCAGGTTCAGGACCTCATTGATTTCGGTTGCGCTAAGCGGCTTCGGCGACGCGGCGACGGTATCGAGGATATCCAGCACCCGCTGGATAGTTGAGCCGCGTTCGCGTTTCATGCGCGGCGGCCTTTACGCCTGGTCTGCTGCATCATTTACCCACCAGACATTACCCTGGGTAGCCACAGCACCAGTTGCGGGAAGATAAACAGCAGGGTGAGACCGATGAGTTGAATCACCATGAACTGCATCATGCCGAGGTAGATGTCCTTGAGATCCCAATTCGGCACGACCCCCTTCAGAAAGTAGGCTGACAAGGCCACAGGCGGGGATAGCCATGCGGTCTGCAGGTTCACCGCGATCAGAATGCCAAACCAGACCATCAGGTCGTAGCGATCCAGCCCGTGTACCTCCAACGCCTCGACTGTCGGCAGCAAAATTGGCACAACGATCAGAACAATAGGCACCCACTCCAGTGGCCATCCGAGAAGGAAGATCAGTGCCATAATCACGATCAGTATCAGGTAAGGCGACATTTCCATTCCAAGTAGCAGCTCAGTCATCATCTTTGGCGTGCCCAGCGCACTGAATTCGGCGCCAAAGAAGTTCGATGCGGCAACCAGGAACATGATCAATACCGTGATCTCCAGGGCTTTGATCAGGCTGTCGAAGAAACTGGGAATGGTGAACTTGCCGTAACCGACAGATAACAGGATGGCACCAAAGGCGCCCATCGCTGCGGCTTCGGCAGGTGTTGCGAAGCCAAAGAGAATCGAACCCAAAGCAAAAGAAATCAGGATCGTGGGCGGCATGAGCCCGGCAAAGAACTCATCCCAGAGATCCGAGAAATAGAATTCACTGTCAGCCGCAGCACCATAAATCGGCCGCGCCAGATACGCCAGGAGCACGGTGAATGCGGCAAAGGTTATCGACCAGGTCGGCAGGCTACCGTCTTCACCCATATTCGCAACAATCATATAGAGGTGGAAGATCACCGCGATTGGAAGAACGATCCTGAGTAGATTCAGACGACGGTATGCGCCATAGGCAACGGCACAGGTAATGACTAACACGAACAAGCCGCCAAATGGTATGACAGCGCCAAAAGTACCGCCCAGGGCAAGGCCAAAGACCCGGCAAACGGTCAAAACGCCCAGACAGATCAGCGCCACCTCAGCGCCATAAAAAGCGGAGGTTTTGGGTTGGTCCTCTTCTGCCAAAACTGGTCCGAGGTCCGGATTCAGCCAGCAGCGTCCAAGCGTGTAGAGCAGGTAAAGGGTAGCCAGCAGGGCACCGGGAATAAAGGCGCCACGGAAGAGGTCGAGGGTTGAGACCTCCAGCACAGGTCCCATGACGATCAGCATGATCGAGGGCGGGATCAGAATGCCCAGTGTGCCGCCGGCGGTGATGGTTCCGGCCGCAAGCTTGACGTCATAGCCGGACCTGCTCATGGTCGCGCCAGCCATGATCCCAAGCAGGGTCACAGAAGCACCCACGATACCAGTGGCTGCTGCAAAAATTGTAGATACGATCAGCACGGCGATGAACAATGCGCCGCGAACGCGCGACATGATCATCTGGATCGATGCAAACAGCCGGTCCATCAAGCCCGCCGCTTCCATTACGATTCCCATCAGGACAAAGAGCGGCACCGCCATGAGCTGATCGTTCAACATGGTGGAGTTTGTGTTCAGCGTCATCAACAGCGTGGTCAGCTTGAAGTTGGCGCCCCAGATACCGAAGACAAAGGCAAGGAAGATCAACGTGAACGCAATTGGAAAGCCGATAAAGATCACGAACAGCATGGCTCCCAGCATGATCAATCCGATGGTAGCCTTGTCCAGGTTCGGTCGGGCAGACATGAGGTCGGTAAACGCGTCGCCGCCCGGGACCATACTCGGCTGAAATATCGCCAGAAAGAGCCAGGTCAATAAGATCACATAGACAGGCAAGGCCCGTACGAACCAGCGCTCCCGTTCTTTACCCATCTTGTGAAATGCGCGGAAAATCTCAGGGATGCCTTGCAGCATCAGGAGGAAGCCACCGACCGGCATCGCCAGGCGCGCGGGCCACAAGAGTGGTCCCCAGGCACTGTCGACCTGCATGGTTTCACCTCTTGAAAAGGCGAGCCACCAGAACTCTGAGGCTATGATGGTGAAGATGATCATCGAAGGCATAAAGAACAGGAGGTACAGGGTTGCATCGACTGTCGCCTGTGTCTTTGCCGACCAGTTTCGGTAGAGGAAGTCGGCACGGATATGAACCCCGCGCATCAGACCATAGCCCGCGGCCGCCATGAAGAGCACCCCGGCTATCATACGGCTGGTGTCATACACCCAGAGCGTGGGGCCAAGTCCAAGGGTTCGGGCGAGATCTTCGAACCCTGCATTTTGCAAGATCGCAAAGGAGTTTCGTGAAATGACTTCCAGCACCACTACAACAATCAGCGGCACCATGAGCAGGGCAATAATCTGGCCCGCCCGGTAATTTATGACGTCAATCGCCGCGGTTATCGGGCGTTGCCAGGATGTCATATCCTCTGGCGTCTCACCCGGGGCCTCGGCACGACGCTCAGCAATTAGCTCGTCCGCAATCTCGAGTTCTTCTGGATTGACTTCATCTGCAGCCATGCCCCTTCTCCCCTATACATTTGTTCCCATTTTGGGCTCTAATTATTTAAACAGGGCCAGGCCCTTTACAGAAACTTCGAAGCGAGGCCTGGACGGGCCTCGCTTCGAAGTCTTTTTTTACTACTTTTTCTTCAGTGTATCTGCGTGTGCGCGACCCAAATTTGCGTTCGAGGTCTGTGCACCCGCCCAGAATGGCACCACGGTGTCGGCGAAATCCTTTTGCGACTGCCACACTTCTGCGAAGAACTTGTTTTCTTTCGCAGCGGCTTCGAGCGACTTTTTAGCGGCCGCCATGTACTCTGTGAAGTAATCCGCTGGCGTATCTTCCAGGATAACGCCGTGATTATCCGTCAGATCTTTCAGCGCTTTACCGTTCTCAAAGATTCGGTAGGACATGGATTTTGACAGAGACGCGTTTGCCGCCACTTCCAGTGCTTTCTGCTCAAGCGGGCTCAGCGAGTCGTAGAAATCGCCATTCACATACATGTCCGCGTTCACGGTCACCTGGTGCAGACCCTGGAGGTAGTAGTGCTTGAGCACTTTCTGGAAACCAAAGACGGAGTCCGGCTTGGGGCAGCACCACTCGGCTGCGTCGATCGTGCCTTTCTCGAGCGCTGGCAGGATGTCGCCGCCGCCCATGGCAACAGCCGGAACACCGATTTCAGCATAGGCGGCACCAACCATGCCCGGAGGTGCGCGGAAGCGCATTTGACGGAAGTCATCCATCGACTTGATCGGCTTCGGGAACCAGCCGAGTGCCTCGGGGCCCACGGGTTGTAGCATGAATCCCTTGACGTTCACGCCCATTTCATCCCACAGGCGGTCATACAGCTCCTTGCCACCGCCGTACTGGAACCAGCTCAGGAACGCCATGTTATCGAGACCGACACCGGCACCCGCAACAGGCGCG
>JAOTUD010000162.1 GCA_029864065.1 Gammaproteobacteria bacterium
CGAAAAGCTGATCATCGACGCCGAAATCCTGCAGATGGTGGCGGCGAGCCTCGAGCCGTTTGCGGTGAACAGCGAAACGCTGGCGCTCGACGCGATCCACGAGGTCGGACCCGGCGGACACTTTTTCGGCAGCGCGCACACGATGACGCGCTACGAAGACGCCTTTTACACGCCGCTGCTGTCCGACTGGAGCAACTACGAAACCTGGCAGGAGGCCGGCTCGGCCGATTCCGAGCAACGCGCCAACCGGATCTGGAAACAACTGCTGCGGGAATACCAGCAACCGCCGTTGGACGAGGCGCTGGACGAGGCGTTGCAGGATTACGTTGCGAGGCGCAAGTACCAGATCGAGAAAGCCGATTGACATGTTCGTTGCCTTCGATGGCGCATTCGTGTTAAAAATAGCCGACATAAGCGAAGGGAGGCCTGAACCTTAACGGGTACCGATCTGTCTTGCAAAATAACAACTGATCAATTACAACCGAACCTGAGGTAATAATCACCATGGTGGACATCAAAGATCTCGAGAAGGCGGCCAGAGCGGGTAAGCTCGACCGCCGCGAATTCATCAAACGCGCCGGTGCGCTCGGACTGTCGCTGCCGTTCGCGACTTCACTGCTGTCGCAATCGGTACATGCGGCGATGCCGAAGCGAGGCGGCAAGTTCGTGCAGGGCAGCAGGCACGGCGGCACTACCGATACGCTGGACCCCGGCACCCACGAAAACGGCTTCATGCAAAACGTGGTTTATACCTACGCCAACCACCTGTTCGAAGTCGACAATACCGGGGAACTGATCCCCGAACTGGCCGAGAGTTTCGAGGCCAGCAAGGATGCCAAGACCTGGGTCATCAAGCTGCGCAAGGGTGTCGAATTTCACAATGGCAAATCGTTTGGCGCCGACGACGTGGTTTCATCGATGAACCACCACCGCGGCGAGGATTCGAAGTCCGCCGGTAAATCGCTGCTGGATGCCGTCGTCGACATGAAGAAAACCGGCCCGCACGAGGTCACCTTCAAGCTGTCGGGCGGCAACGCCGACTTCCCGTTTATTCTGAGCGACTACCACTTCGCGATCTTGCCCGACTTCAACGGTCAGATGGACTGGCAGGCCGGTTTTGGCACCGGCGGCTTCGTGCTGCAGAGTTTCGAGCCGGGCGTACGCGCGACCTTCAAGCGCAACCCCAACTACTTCAAGTCGAACCGCGCCCACTTCGACGAGGTCGAAACCATTTCGCTGGTCGACACCACGGCGCGCCAGAACGCGGTCATGAACCAGGAAGTGCACGCGATCAACGGAGTCGATCCGAAGACCGTTCATCTACTGGGCCGCAATCCGAGTATCAGCATCCTCGAAACCACCGGCACCCTGCACTACACCTTCCCGATGCGCGTCACGATGGCGCCGTTCGACAATTACGACCTGCGCATGGCGGTCAAGCTGTCGGTCGACCGCGAGCAACTGGTCAAGAAAATCCTGCTCGGACACGGCGCCGTGGGCAACGATAGTCCGATTGCAAGCTCGATGCCCTACTACAACGACAAGATGCCGCAGCGCAAATACGACCCCGACAAGGCGAAGTTTCACCTCAAGAAGGCCGGCATGGAGGGCATTACCCTCGATCTGAGTACCTCGGAAGCGGCTTTCTCGGGTGCGGTAGACGCCGCCCTGCTGGTCAAGGATTCTGCCGCCAAGGCGGGACTCAGCGTCAACGTTGTGCGCGAGCCCAAGGACGGCTACTGGTCGAACGTGTGGAACAAAAAGGCCTGGTGCGCCTGCTACTGGGGCGGACGTCCGACCCCGGACTGGATGTTCACCGCGGCTTACGTCGCAGACAGCAACTGGAACGACACCGACTGGAGAACCGGCCCGAAAGCGGATCGCTTCAACAAGCTCGTGGTTGCGGCCCGTTCGGAACTCGATACCAGCAAACGGCGTGAAATGTACTTCGAAGCCCAGGAACTGGTCAACGACGACGGCGGCCTGGTGCTGCCGATGTTCGCCAACTATATCCACGCGCTGAACAAGAAGGTTGCGCACGACGAGCAGGTTGCCGGAAACTGGGAGAGCGACGGCAACAAGAACGTCGAACGCTGGTGGTTCGCATAACACAGGACTGTACCGGGAAACGGGCCGTGGCCCGTTTCCCGGGTCACTACTACCGATAATAATATAGGCCAATCGATCGCAAGCGATCGGTATGGCTGAATTGAGGGGGGTTACACAGTG
Organism: Gammaproteobacteria bacterium; assembly: GCA_029864065.1. Classification (GTDB taxonomy): domain Bacteria; phylum Pseudomonadota; class Gammaproteobacteria. The sequence continues at coordinate 2,230 of JAOTUD010000162.1, forward strand.
CTACATCCGGTAGTTCGCACCATATTGCAGAGACTGGGCCTCGGCCTGATCACGCTGTTCGTGGTTTCGTTAATCCTGTTCAGCTCGATCGAGTTTCTGCCCGGCGATTTCGGCGAGGCGGTACTGGGCCAGGCCGCCCTGCCGGAAACGGTCGCGGCCTTTCGCAAGGAACTGGGGCTGGACCTGCCGCTGCACGAGCGCTATTTCGACTGGCTCGGCGGCATGCTGACCGGCGACATGGGCAACTCGTTCTCAGGACGCGGCTCGTCCGGCGGCACCGACCGCTCCCGCCCGGTCATCGAGCTGCTCGCGCCGCGGCTTGCCAATACCCTGTTTCTGGCCTCGATGGCCGCGATTATCTCGGTGCCGCTGGCGCTGTTTCTCGGCATTACCGCGGCGCTTTACCGCAACTCGATTTACGATCGCTCGGTCAACGCGCTGACCCTGACCACGATTTCATTCCCCGAATTCTTCGTCGCTTATTTGTTAATACTGATTCTGTCCTCCTTCCTGAAGCTGTTTCCGTCGCTCGCGAACATCAGTCCCGACGCGCCGTTCTGGGATCGGGCTTACCTGACCTTCCTGCCCGCATTGACGCTGACGCTGGTCATCGTCGCGCACATGATGCGCATGACGCGCGCCGCGATCATCAACCTGATGGCGAGTCCGTATATCGAAATGGCCGAGCTCAAAGGCGCTTCCAAGTCTGAAATCATTCTGCGACATGCGCTGCCCAACGCCTGGGCCCCGATCGTTACCGTAATCGCATTTAACCTCGCCTACCTGGTGGTTGGCGTGGTCGTCGTCGAGGTGGTTTTCGTCTATCCGGGTGTCGGCCAGCTGATGGTGGACGCGGTTACCACGCGCGACGTACCCGTGGTCCAGGGTTGCGCGATGATTTTCGCGGCGACCTATATCCTGCTGAACCTGTTCGCCGACATTATTTCGATTATCACCAATCCCCGGTTACTGCATCCACGATGAATAACGAAGACGATCTGAATCCAAGCGCCAAGGCGGAGCTCGCCGACCAGGGATTTTCCGAGTCCGATCTGGGCAACCACGGATACTCGGCGACGGCCGAAGTCACGCAGATCAGGGCGCGCCGCAGCTTTCGCGAAAACATCTGGCGCGGTCTCAGATCGGCCCCGCCGACGGCATTGTTCGGCCTGACCGTCATTTCCCTGTACGTCTTTTTTGCGCTGTTTGCGCCGCTGCTGGCGCCCTACGGCGAGGCCGAAATCTTCGACATGTCCTACGCGCCATGGAGCGACGAGTTCATGTTCGGCACCGACCAGCTCGGCCGCGATATCCTGTCGCGCATGATCTACGGTGCGCGCAACACGGTCGGCATCGCGTTCGTCACCACGATGTTTGCCTTCGTTATCGGCGGCGGGCTCGGCATTACCGCCGCGATCAATAACGGCGGCTGGCTGGACAACCTGCTGAGCCGCTCGGTCGACGTGTTGATGGCGATTCCGAGCCTGATCTTCGCGCTGATCCTGTTGTCGATGTTCGGCGCCAACACGATCAACCTGATCATGATCATCGCGGTGCTCGATTCGACCCGGGTATTTCGTATCGCCCGCGCGGTATCGCTGAACGTCGTCGTCATGGATTACGTCGAGGCCGCAAGGCTGCGCGGCGAGAAACTGGCCTGGATACTGACCCGGGAAATCCTGCCGAACATCATGCCGCCGCTGGTGGCCGAGTTCGGCCTGCGCTTCTGTTTCGTATTCCTGACCATCGCCGCGCTGTCCTTTCTCGGCGTCGGTATCCAGCCGCCGACCGCCGACTGGGGGTCGATGGTGCGTGAAACCGCGGGGCTGATCCAGTTTGCCGAGTACGATCTTACCGCCGCGATGACGCCGATGTTACCGGCGGCCGCCATCGCGCTGCTGACCGTCGCGGTAAACTTCGTGGTCGACTGGTTCCTGCATAAATCCAGCGGCCTGAAAGACTGAGAATGCAACTATGAGTGACGACCGCAAAGGCACGAAAGGCGATATCCTGCTCGAAATGAGAGATATCGTCATCGATGGCTACAGCGACGACCGCTGGCACGAAATCGTCAAGGGCGTCGACATTACCCTGCGGCGTGGCGAAATCATGGGGCTGATCGGCGAATCCGGCGCCGGCAAATCGACGCTGGGACTCGCGGCGATGGGATTCGCGCGTCCCGGGTGCCGTATTACCAGCGGCAGCATCGTCTTCGACGGCATCGACCTGGTCAAGGCCACCGAGGCAGAAAGGCGCGCCCTGAGGGGTTCGCGCATCGCCTACGTCGCGCAATCCGCGGCGGCGTCGTTCAACCCGGCGCACCAGCTGATCGAGCAGACCGTCGAGGCCACGGTGCGCAAGGGTATCAAGCCGGAGGACGAGGCCAAGGCCGACGCGCGCAAACTGTACCGTGAGTTACAATTGCCAAACCCCGACCTGATCGGCGAACGCTTTCCGCACCAGGTCTCGGGAGGGCAACTGCAGCGCGTCATGACCGCGATGGCGATGTCGCCGCGCCCCGACCTGATCATATTCGACGAGCCCACCACGGCACTGGACGTTACCACCCAGGTCGAGGTTCTCGCGGCGATGCGCAGGATCGTCGAGCAATACAACACGGCGGCCATCTACATTACGCACGATCTCGCGGTGGTCGCGCAAATGGCCGACGTCATCAAGGTTCTGCGCTATGGCGAAACCATAGAAGACGCCGACACGCGCACCATGCTTTCGCATCCCGAAAAAGAGTATACCAAGTCCCTTTGGTCGGTACGCTCGATCGAGAAGCCCGAAGAAGTATCGGAGGACGTCATTTTGAAGGTGGATCATGTCGACGCCAGCTACACCGGCAGCGCCAAGGTGCTCGATGACGTCACCATCGAGGTGCCGCGCGGCCATACGGTCGCGATCGTGGGCGAATCCGGATCCGGAAAATCCACCACCGCGCGCGCGATCACCGGGTTGCTGCCGCCATCCAAAGGTCAGATCTTGTTCAACGGCACAGCGCTGCCGCCGACGCTGAAGGAACGCAGCATCGACCAGTTGCAGAAGATCCAGATGATTTACCAGATGGCGGACACCGCGATGAATCCGCGCCAGACGGTGCGCGATATCATCGGCAGGCCGCTTGAATTTTATCTCGGGCTGCGCGGCGCGGAACGTGATCGGCGCTTGCTGGAACTGGTGGAAATGATCGAACTCAACGAGTCCTTTATCGACCGCTTGCCCGCCGAGCTGTCGGGCGGCCAGAAGCAACGCATCTGCATCGCGCGGGCGCTCGCGGCCAGCCCAGACCTGATTATCTGCGACGAGGTCACGTCGGCGCTCGACCAGATCGTGCAGAAAGGAATACTGGAACTGCTGTTGCGCCTGCAGAGAGAGCTTGGATTGACCTATATTTTTATCACCCACGACATCGCAACGGTCAAAGCCATTTCCGACCAGATCGTCGTCATGTTCCAGGGCCGCGTGGTCGAACAGGGTATGAAAAGCGAGATCCTGTCGCCGCCCTACCCGGATTACACCAAGCTGTTGCTGTCCTCGGTACCGGAAATGGACCCCGACTGGCTGACCGGCCTGCTGGCCCAGCGTGAAAAGGAAGCCTCCGCCAGCCCATAGTCGGCAACCATCCGGTGTTTTCGTTTCATTACCTGGTTGACGCTCCGATCATCGATGTCGATGATCTGGTCGAGCTCGACGGCAACGCCAACGGACCTTCGCTGATCTCCGCCCCGGACTGGCTCGACCATCCACCTGGCAGATACCTGCTGTATTTCGCGCATCACGAGGGACGCGCGCTGCGGCTCGCCGTGAGTAACCGGATCGGAGGTCCGTGGAAAATGATCAATCCCGGCCCGCTAGACCTCGAAAACAGCCTTTTTGCCGAAACCAGCCCGCTGCCGGATGATCTCGACGCCGAGGCGCAGGCTTACATTGCCGCCGGCGCCGACGGTAATTACCCGCATATCGCGTCGCCGGACGCATGGGTCGACAACGACAATCGACAAATCCGGCTTTATTATCACGGCCGGCTGCAAAATGGCCTGCAGCGCACCCGGGTCGCGCTGTCGCCGGACGGGTTGAACTTCACCGCACGCGCAGAAATCCTGGCGCTGCCCTACTTGAGGCTGTTTCGGCATGACGACTGGTTTTACGCGATCTCGATGCCGGGACAGCTATACCGCTCCCGTGACGGTTTGAGCGGATTCGAGGCAGGACCGACGTTGACCGGCGAACCGATCCGCCACCACGCGATTTTGCAGCACGCCGGTCAATGCTATGTATTCTGGACCCGGGTCGGCGACCGGCCGGAGCGCATTCTGGCGTCGGCGCTGAACATCGCGGCCGACTGGCAGGACTGGCAATTCGGCGAAACGCACGAAATCCATCGCGCCGAGAGATCCTGGGAAGGTGCCGACATGGCGCCGACCGCGTCGCGCTACGGCGCCGTTATGCAGCGGGTGAACCAGTTGCGAGACCCGGCCGTGTTTACCGAGAACGGCAGGATTTACCTGCTTTACGCGA
>JAOTUD010000164.1 GCA_029864065.1 Gammaproteobacteria bacterium
GCGGGCGCGCTGATCGAAGCCGTAGAAAAAGGCCATCGCCATCAGGTCGCCGACCGCCTGCGGCTCCAGGATCACCGTGGTCGGCCTGGGCTCGAACACCTCGGGGTTTTGCGCGCGCGCGCACTTGTCGATAGCGCGCTCGGTGGCCGTCACGACATCGGCGCCTGCGATCGATATGCCCTGGTGTTCGGCCCAGCCGCTGCCGTGGTCACCGCTCGCGGTAACGTGGTAATCGCAGCGATGATGGCGTTCGTGGGCGAAGCCGCCCGCGCTGTCGCCGTAGGCGGTAAACATCTTGCCGACCGAGAGCAGGCCCGCCAGGTCGATGGCCGCCGCCGCGCCTGCCTTGCAGGCCTCGGCGGCCCAGGCGCCGACGATCTCGATTTCGATCGCCTCGGCAGCGGCGCTGTAAGAGTATGCACGGCTCTCCAGCACCCGGCCCGGCGCCGGCATCACCTCCTCGTCATCGGGCATGTGGCGGCAGGTTTCGAATACCCGCGCGACGCTGCGCCGGATCAGGTCGGGGTCGTCCAGCGCGTTGACCGTGATCGACGTTTTCTTTTGCTCGAGGCGCGCGCCGAGGGTCAGCGTGGCCTGTTGCCTGAGCACGTTCTGCGAAATGGCGCAATCGTTGAAGCGGGTGCCGAGGCGCTCGACGCCGTTCAGGTAAACCTGCAGTTCGCCGTCATGCGGGATTTCGAGGATCGACGCGATCAGGTCCTGGGCCTGTTGCCGGTTCACGAGTCGCGCCCACGGCAGATGCGGATGTTGCGAAAACGGGTCGGCGCCGCGCCGTGCGTCATTTGCGCGATCTGCATCGGGTCGCCCTTGCCGCAGTTGGTCACGCCGTGCGCCTGCCAGTGACTCGCATCGCAGGTCGCGTCGCAGGCGTTCCAGAAGGTCGGGGTGCGGCTCTGGTACAGCGCGGCCTTCAGCATGCCGGCTTTCCTGCCGTTCCTGATCTCCCAGACGGCGTTGCCGCCGAACTGGAAGTTGAGCCGCCACTGGTCGATCGAGAAACTGTCCATGCCCTCGAAATACAGGCCGTGACTGACGTCGGCGATCAATTCGTCGGGGCCGAGCGGGGCCTTGCCCGGCATCAGGAACAGGTTGGGAATGCGCACGATCGGTATGCTCGACCAGTGATCGGCGCGACAGGAGCCGCGGCTGCGTTCCTCGCCGATATAATGCGCGAATTCGCGGCCGGTGCTATAGGTTTGAAAAATACCGTCCCGGACGATTTCCCAGCGCTGCCCGGGCACGCCGTCATCGTCGAAGCCCTGGGTGGCGAGACCGTGCTCGAGCGTATTGTCGGCCACCAGCGTAACCTGGTCGCTGCCGTATCGAAACTCGCCCATCTTGTCGCGCGACACGAACGACGAGCCCGCCATCGACACCTCGTAACCCATGACCCGGTCCAGCTCGGTGGCATGACCGACCGATTCGTGTATGGTCAGCGACAGGTTTTCCGAATCGGTGACGATGTCGAAGTAACCCTCGGGGGAGAGTTTCGCGGAGAGCTTTTCCTCGGCCTCGTCGGCGACGCGCTCGGCCTGTTCCGCGAATTCCGCCTTGCGGTAACGCTCGAATCCCTGCGTCGTCGCGGGCGCCTTCCAGTTGCGCTCCTGGAAATCGCCGTTGCCGACCGCGATCGCCCAGATCGCCGCTTCCGACGAGGTCACGTCGCTATTCATTTCCGCGCCCTCGGTGTTCGCGTACCAGCGCTGCACCCGCTTGAACGACAGAAAGCCCTGCGCGCGCAGCACCGCGCTGTTCCTGAGCATGACCTCGTTCGCGGCGATCAGCAGGTCCGCCTTGTCCTCCAGCGCAACCGCGAAGGGATCCTGCAGGCAGGCCGATTTATACTCGAGCCGCAACGCGGGCTCGGGCGCCCATTTGACCCCGTCCGCGCGCGGCGCCAGCGCCGACGCCCGCGCGATGCGCAGCGCCAGCGCGACGACCTTTTCGACCTCGTCGGCGGTGTAGGTAGGCGAGGACGCGAAGCCCCAGGCGCCCCGGTACAGCACGCGCACGCCGAAACCCCGGTCCTCGCTGTCGCTGCAGTTCGACAGCGCGTGATCGCGCGACACGACGCGTTGCTTCTGGATCGACAGGAAGCGCGCGTCGGCGAACTGGCAGCCGGCTTTGGCGGCCCTGTCGCAGGCGAGTTTTAGCAGGTCAAACATCTCGTGTCGGGGTCCTTGACAGGGTACGTGGATGACAATCAGTTTTAAGTGGGGATGTCCCGCGGCGATTTCCAGTCGACCCGGTTACGGTAGCGTGCTCGATGTCGGGGCGGACTGCGGCGCGGCGCCGAGGCACTAGTTCAGAACCGTGTAACCGCGGCTGCGCAGGCAGTTCTTGACGACGAGGCTCTTTTCCTGGCGCGTCGCGGCAGCACCCTTGGCGCCGCCGAGGACGCCGCCGACGCCCGCGGATTTCCTCACCTGGTCGCTATTGCCGGTGATCGCGCCGATTACACCGCCGATGAGAGCGCCGCCGACCGCGCCAGAAGCGGCCTTCTGCTCGACCTGCTCGGCAATCTGCTGGCACTGGGCGAGATCGTTCTGGTAGCGCCCCATGTCGACCCCGTCGGGATCGATGATGGGCTTCGAGCCCGAGCTGGCGCAACCCGCGCCGAGCGCCGCCGCGATTAATATGATTCCGAGCCGGGTGGCTCTGATCGCTCTATCAGACATGTTCATCTGCTCCTTCATTCGAACCAGGATTATAGGCGATATGCGATACCGTAATCGTCATATTAATTCTTGTTTCCGTAACCGAGTTTGCGGACGCGGTCGCCTGCTACCCTGTCGGTTCGCTATAATCGGATTTTTGACAGGAACCGCCCGGTGCTGCAGATATCCCGCAACCTTGCCATCCCCGACGACGAGATCGAGCTGGCGGCGATTCGCGCGCAGGGCGCCGGCGGTCAAAACGTCAACAAGGTCGCCTCGGCGATCCACCTGCGTTTCGACATCAACGCCTCGTCGCTGCCGGAAACCTACAAGGAACGCCTGCTGGCCCTGCGCGACCGGCGCATCAGCAAGGATGGCGTGATCATCATCAAGGCGCAGCAGTTTCGCACCCAGGAAAAAAATCGCCTGGCGGCGCTCGAGCGTCTGCGCGATATCGTCGCCGGGGTCACGCATCAGCCCAGGGCGAGAAAGCCGACGAAACCGACGCGCGGTTCGCAGCAAAAACGTCTCGAGAGCAAGACGCGCCGGGGCAGGACCAAGCTGTTGCGCGGCCGCATCGAAGAATAGCCCGGCGCGGAAACAGGCGGCTACAGGCCTGTGATACCTGCACTTTGGCCCTGTTTTATCGCGGTTAGAGGCGGCGATGCCGCGGCGCAGGGCAAGAAAAAGCTAGACAACGGCAGGGCACCGTTTATGCTTTCAACGATTCGATTGATCGCGTGATGTGAACTGCATCGGGTGGTATCGATGGGTTCGGAAACCAACCTGGGAAGGTATGGAGGCAAGCATGCACAAGGTCTATTTCGGCACCAACAGAAAACCCAACCGCAAGAAGTCCCCCGACGATTTCGGCACGGGCTTCAGCGAGGACGGCCTCGCCAACCTGCGCTTCGGCATGACCGAAGTGACCGGGAACGACCTGGATCAGTTCGATCTGTACGTCGCGCCCGAGCGCTTGAAGGTGGACTACGATCGCAAGATCAAGGGCGCCAGCGGTTCGGTGCTCGGCAGTCAGAACGTCTTTCAGCGGGTGCGCGACAAGATGATCCAGCACGCGCGCGATACGGTGGTTTTCGTCCACGGTTACAACGTCAGCTTCCGCGAGGCGATGACCAGCGCGGCTCGTCTCAAGCAAAATTTTTCCACCGACGCGGGCGGGCCGGGCATAAACGTCGTGCTGTTTTCGTGGCCGTCGGACGGTTCGATGATGCCTTATATCGCCTACGGCAACGATCGGCAGGACGCCGCCGCCTCCGGGCCGGCCTTCGCGCGCGGCCTGCTCAAGCTCGCCGATTTCCTGCGCGGCTCGACCCCGGCAGAGGCCTGCGACCGGCGACTGCACCTGGTAGCCCACTCGATGGGCAACTACGTTCTGCGACACACGGTGCAGGAATACGTCAAACAGTCCGCGGGGCGGTCGGTGCGGTTGTTCGACGAGGTGTTCATGATGGCCGCGGACGAGGATAACGACGCCTTCGAGTACGACCACAAGCTCAAGCCGCTGCCGGGGCTTGCGAAGCGCGTGAACGTCTACTTCAACAACAACGACCGGGCGATGGCGGTCTCGGACAAGACCAAGGGTAATCCCGACCGGCTCGGCGACGACGGGCCGCGCGTACCGCGCGGCATCCCCGGGAAGGTCAGCCTGATCGACGTCACGCCGGTGGTGGACGGTCTCGTCCAGCATTCCTATTTCCTGGACACCCCGCAAGTCGTGGCAGACATGCGCGCGGTGCTCGCGGGCCAGCCGTCCGATGCGATCGAACGGCGCCATTACGTGCCGGAAACCAACCGCTACCGGCTGACGAAATAAGACCATTGAAGCCGGCGGCTCTGCGCCGCGGCACGCGCCAACGAATCACTGCGCGCCGGCGTCCTGGCTGGCGGCGATGGCGAGTATATGCTGGCTGAAGGCATCGTCTTCGCCTACCAGCATCGCCGGTAACGCGTTGCGAAAGTCTTCCTTGCAGCACCATTCCTGCATATCGTCTTCCCAGGACAGCCAGCGGCGCTTCGCGTCGCCGCCCAGGTCGTCGTCGTAGAGGATGATGTAAGCCTTTTCGAACAGCGAGACCAGCATTCTGAAAATGATATCGCGGCGTTCCAGCTGCTCCTCGGAAAGGTTCGACGGCGACTGCAAGCGCCGCAGCAGCAACAGGTCGGAATTGTCCAGCACCAGCTTCAGGAAATCGTCGTATTCGGCCGACAGCTGGCGGTGAAGCTCGTTTTCCTCGTTGGCGTTGCTGCGCCGCTGCTCGAATACGAACACCAGGATTGCCGCCGGAAAACCCAGGATCGTGACCACATAGCTCAAGGCCTCTAACCAGAACATCGTCGCCCCCGCGATATGAAACCGGGGTTAATGTATCACGTGATATGCTGGCTCGGGTATTACCATTGATACGGACAACCTGCGAGACGAAATGCCCAGGGTCATTCGTTCGCTGCAGCCGTTCTCCCTCAGGGACCTGCAGGCGGTGGGTATCGCGCCAACCGGGGGCCCGAATTTCAAAATACGTTCCGACAATTGAAGCTGGCGTAGCCCGGGGCGGTCGATGGTTTGCGATAACAAAACCCGAACGGATGTATACTTGGCGGTGCGTAACGGTTGATGTGCACTGCGATTCCGGAGGAGATATATTGCGATGCAGGCAAGGCAATACAGTCTGGTAGCGGACATTGGCGGTACCAACGCACGTTTTGCCCTGGTTGACGATTCGAAACCGGGGTTGATCGAGAAGCGCAGCCTGCGCGTTGCCGATTACCCGTCTATCGTTTACGCGGTCCAGGCTTACCTCGAGCAGGTAGGCCCGATCAATCCTTACCAGGCGGTGATGTCGGTCGCCGCGCCGGTTACCGGTGATCTACTGAACATGACGAACCATACCTGGAATTTCAGCATCCACGAAACTCGTGAGACGCTCGCTTTGCGCCACCTCAAGGTGATTAACGACTACACCGCGTTGGCGCTGGCGCTGCCTCTCTTGACCGAAAATCAGCTTCGTATGATTGGACCCGGCGCAGGCCAGGCCGGGCGCCCGGTCGCGGTGCTCGGGCCGGGTACCGGGCTCGGCGTATCCGGGGCCTTTCCGGTCGGGAATCGCTGGGTGCCGCTCGAAGGCGAGGGCGGGCACGTCTCATACGGTCCGTTAGACGCGCGCGAGCAGGAGATTATCGAAGTCCTGCGCGAGAAGATGGAGCACGTGTCGGCCGAATCACTGGTTTCGGGCCCCGGCTTATCGGCGATATACGCAGCCCTCGACAGGCTCGACGGCGGCTCCGCACAAAAGTTGAGCCCGGGTGAAGTGACCGACCTTGCACTCGACGATGACTCCGCGATGGCAAACGAGGCGCTATCCGTTTTTTGCGGGATCCTCGGCAGCGTTGCTGGCAACCTGGCACTGACCCTGGGCGCGACGGGCGGCGTCTACATCGGAGGAGGCATCGTGCCGAAGGTCCTGGACTTTTTCAGCGCTTCCGCGTTTCGCGAACGCTTCGAGCAGCATGGCAGAATGAGGCTGTACCTGCGCAATATCCCGACTTATGTGATTACCGCCAGTTACCCGGCTCTTCGCGGTGCTGCCGTGGCGCTGAACGCTGCTTACGCTAATGTCGGTGTCAGCAGCTATGATGCTGCAGGTAGTGACTGACAGCCAGGGAGCACAGGTCAGGCAGCGCAATTTAAAAGCCCGCGGCCCGCGCGCTCAGGTCATCAGCCAGTCGTCGTCCTCGTGGACGACGATCAGGCTCGGCCCGTGGTGTTTCAACGCGTCGTGCATCGCCTGCTGGAAACCGGCGTGGTTCGCGACCGAGCATCCCGGGCAGCCGAAGGCGCCGGCGAGTTTGATGAAATCGGGCGCCCTGGGATTGACGCCGATCTCGGGGATGCCGCGCTTGGTCATGCCGTCGCGAATCATCGCGTAGCTGTGGTTATGCCAGATGATGACCGGGATGGTGAGTTTTTCCTCGACCGCGGTGGCGAGTTCGTTG